>JAFZNL010000399.1 GCA_017550925.1 Lachnospiraceae bacterium
CCGCCGCTTTGGAATCCTTTTTCAATAGCTACTGCAATACCAACAGGCTGTGCACCGGCTTCTTCAAGGAGTTCTAACAGACCATAGATGGATCTGCCGTTTGCCAGGAAGTCGTCGATGATCAGTACACGGTCACTTGCGTCAAGATAGTTACTCTCAACAAGAACGGTATATTCGGTATTATGGGTAAAAGAGTAAACGATAGTTCGATAAGCAGAACCGGATACGTTGCTGGTACTGTGTTTTTTTGCAAAGATCACGGGAATATGCATTGCCATACCGGTAGCTAGGGCAATGGGAATACCGGACGCTTCGACTGTCAGAATCTTGGTGATCTTTTCACCCTCAAAACGCTGCGCGATCTCTTTTCCCAACTCAGCCATAAAATCAGGATCGATCTGATGGTTCAGGAAGGAGGATACCTTTAAAACATCTTCTCCGAGGACAACTGCTTCTTGTAAGATTCTCTCTTTTAAAATGTTCATGATCTGTCACCTCCTTAGACTGCCAAACTTTTCCGTATTTCAGACATGGTTAACACATGCTTTGTTTAGCATGATTCTACCTTGATTATACGAAAAAAAGAGTGTTTATGCAAGGTAACAAAGCCGGATTTTACCAACTCTTTTTCATCGTTTGCAGAAGGACTTTTTTGTGTGATTTGACAGGGAGCAAAAATACAGATACAATGCAGAGTGGGGCTGCGCGCAGTCTCGTCAGAATACTACAAAATGTAAGGAAACAGGCATGGCAGACAGAAGAAACAGTAACGATAAAAAACCTAAAAAAGGAAATGCATTTCTTGAATTTTTCTCCGATGCCGGAGATTTTGCAGAAGAGGAAGCAGAACAGGAACGAAAAGAAAGAGCCGCCAGAAGGGCCCAGGAAAGAAAAAGGCGGGAACAGGAACGGGAATTAAACGGCGAAGACAGATATTCTACAGGCTCAGCAGCGCGAAACTATGAAAGGCACCGCAGCCATAAAAAGCAGAAAAAAACAAATCCGGTGGCGGTTTTTGTAGTGCTTGTATTTTTGGCGATCATCCTGGTTGCCATAGGTCTTGCGGGCAAGAGCCTTTGGGAAAAATATTCCTATTCTACTCAGACCATGGATCTGGCGGAGTACTTCGGGATCAGTGGCGCTGAAGATGTTCCGCTGATCATCGGCGGAGAGGTCAGTGATGTGCGGGCAACCCAGCGGGATGGCGCGTTATATCTACCCCTTTCCTTTGTGCAGAAAAACATCAACTCCAGACTGTTCTTTGATAAAGGAGAACGGAAACTCCTCTATACAACGCCGACTGAGCTGAATATTTTTGAAGAAGGACAGGCAAGCGGAACAGGTACGATTTGGATCAACGGATATGATGAACCTCTCGTGGAAGTGGAGTTTGTGAAAAACTACGGTAACTTTTCGGCGATCCGTTATGAGAATCCCCTGAGGCTGGTATTATATTTTGAGGATACGACCCGGGATACCGCGACTATCACGAAGCATACCCAGATCCGCTATCAGGGTGGCGTGAAAAGTGATGTGCTGTGCCAGATTGGCGAGGGCGAATCTGTTGTGATCTTAGAGCAGCTGGAGAACTGGGACAAGGTTGAATACGGCGGTATCATTGGTTATCTGGAAAAGAAAAAACTTTCTGCGATTTCCCAGCAGGAAGTGAAGATCCCCCAGGATTTTCAGCAGCCTGTTTACACCAGTCAGGTGCGTGATCACAAGATCAACATGGCCTGGCATCAGGTGACCAACCAGACGGCCAATGATACGATTTATGATCTGCTCGCCAAGACACAGAAGGTGAATGTAGTATCACCTACCTGGTACTTTTTGTCGGATGATTACGGTAATTTCACCTCCATTGTTTCCGATACTTATGTGCAGGATATGCATGACAAGGGCATTGAAGTCTGGGCGCTGGCGGATGATTTCACCAACCAGGTGGATATGTCAGTCGTTCTCGGCAGCCTGACCAATCGGCAGAACCTGATCAGTCATTTGGTGGAGGATGTGGTTTCCCACGGTATCGACGGCATCAATATTGACTTTGAAAAAGTGCCCGCCGCAGCCGGCGAGGATTTTGTGGAGTTCATCCGGGAGCTTTCCATTGCCTGCAGGCAGAATGCCCTGGTGCTTTCCATTGATAATTATGTACCGACGGAATATACGGACTATTATAACCGGAGCGAGCAAGGCGCTGTTGCAGACTACGTGGTGATCATGGGTTATGATGAGCACTACGGCGGATCCCAGGAAGCAGGTTCAGTCGCTTCCCTGGGCTACGTGCAGAACGGCATTGAAAAAACCATCGCCCAGGTACCCCCTGAAAAGGTGATCAACGGCATTCCTTTTTATACCAGATTCTGGCGCACCGGCGATGACGGCACCACCAGTGAAAACCTGACCATGGGCATGGCGCAACAGTCCATGGATAAGAGAGGGATCACCCCGGAGTGGGATGATACCACCTCCCAGTATTACGCATCCTTTGATGAAGACGGAAAGTTCTGTCAGATCTGGCTTGAGGAAGAGCGGAGCATCCGTGCCAAACTCCTTGCCATGTCCCAGTATAACTTAGGCGGCGTTGCTGAGTGGAAACTCGGACAGGAACAGGAAAATGTCTGGAATGCCATTGCGGCATATATGGACGGTACGTTGACTGCGGAATAATGAACATCTTCTATGAAAATAGAAAATACCAGAAAATACCGGGAATGGTATGCGTGGCCGGAGCAGATAAATCGGTGGATCATCAGCAAAAGAACCGGTATGAAAAAGAAGTAAGAAAGATGTAGTGGATCAGGAATACAGGTATGAAGACGGAGTGGATCAAACATCCAAATCAGGAAGATATCCGGCGGGCTGGAGAGATCATCAAAAAGGGCGGCCTGGTAGCTTTCCCCACGGAAACAGTATATGGACTGGGCGGCGACGGGCTGCAGGCTGATTCTTCCAAAAAGATCTATGCGGCAAAAGGAAGACCTTCGGATAATCCGTTGATCGTACATATCTACAGGCTGGAAGATTTGTCCGTGATCGCGGAAGATATCCCGGAAGTTGCATACCGGCTGGCAGAGAAATTCTGGCCGGGGCCTCTTA
>JAFZNL010000400.1 GCA_017550925.1 Lachnospiraceae bacterium
ACATGTTTTTATTAAAAAACTCATAGGTAGTCTTTGCATCCATAAAAGGATTGCTTCTGGTGGAATTACAGTATTGAGGCACGATCATTTCAAAGCCGTTATCAAAACCGCTTTTTATTGTGGCATCAACACAGAAATCGGTCTGAAGACCAACGGCTATGATCGTCTTTATGTTCTTTGACATAAGGTAGGCGGTCAGCCCGGTGGAACCATGCAGGGCGCTGTTAACCGTTTTGTCGAAAATCTTCTCTCCTTCCTTTGGCGCAAAACCGTCATATATCTCAAAATCCTGATCCCCCTTTGAAAAACCCGATCCGGGGCCATCATCATGACGGACAAAAACCACCTCAACCTTGTTTTCTCTGGCTGCACTGATCAAAGTCTTTATGTTTTCTTCCAGTTCCCGGAATCCGAACAGCCTGTCATCCGTTATCCCCTTTTGTGTATCGATCACCAGTAAAACCATTATCTGTTCTCCTCTTTCATCCTTTCAAAAATGTTATTACGCAGCAGTCTGTCATCTTCCGTTTTTCTTGACAGATATTATTTTTTTATCTATTATACCTCATTGGAAATGGGTTTTCTACTGAGTAAGATGTTTGCATCGGAAATGGTTACTCGTTTCTTTTTTATTTCATATAACTCAGATATTTTATTCTGCCGGATGAACAGGCGGATACCAAGGGGAAGGAAGAAAATGATAGAAACAGAAAGACTCCTGCTCAGGGAATATACAATGGATGATTATGATGCACTCTTTGAAATAGTCTCTGATGCCGAGACTATGCAGCATTATCCTGCGCCTTTTGATGAGGCAAGGACCAGACACTGGATCGAATGGAATCTGGAAAACTATGACCGGTACGGATTCGGACTGTGGGCAGTCGTTTTGAAGGAAACAGGAAAGTTTATCGGAGATTGCGGGATAACCATTCAGAATATCGATGGTCAGATGCTCCCTGAGATCGGATATCATATAAATAAAAAGTACTGGAGACGCGGATTTGCCAAGGAAGCCGCAAAGGCTGCCCGTGACTGGGCGTTTCAAAACACCGATTACGATACTATCTACTCATATATGAAATATACCAATGTTGGTTCCTACTCCACAGCGATCGCAAATGGAATGAAGAAGGTCAAAGAATATAAAGACCCGAAAAATAAGATTTCCTATGCCTATGCCATCACGCGGAAAGAATGGGAAAATCTTCAATGAGTTCTCTCATTTGATGCAACTTCATAGGCAGCATATTCGTGATCAAATTCGTATCCAAGCTTCTCGGCCAAATGCACGGATCCCATATTCTGTGCATCCCAGCTGGGGTACAGGCCCTCTTCTAGGCACCTTAGGATCAAAGCCGAGCAGACGATCAACGCAAGATTCTTTCTTCTTTCCGATTCAACCGTATCAACCTCGATCTCAATACCCTCTCTGTAACGGGTATAGGAGGAGGCTCCCGACACTATCCTGCCGTCCTTAAGTATCACCATTCCCCTTCCGTCTTTCAGGTATTTTTCTCTGCTTTCAAAAGCAGAAACAAAATCAACTGTCACAGGACTTCCCAAACATAAGTCATAAACGCTGTAATCAATCGGTTTAAGTTCATAGCCATCCGGAAGCATCTGCAGATTCTTTTTCAACGCTTCGACATCAAATTGTGTATCCTTCTTTATCGCATATCGGGTCACTCTCTTTGCATCAGGGTAGACCGACTCTATCAGCTGTGCCCATGCTTCGTTTTGAGGTACCATTATCACGAATCCGCCCGGTTTATTCTTAACCAGTTCCACATCAGGATCACCTGCGTAAAATTCAAAACATCCTACTAAAGCTGAAGCTGATACAGGATTTATGGGATCGGTAACAAAGACCTTTCCCATAACCTTCTGCAGGCATGAATAAATCAAAGTCTCCTGCCACCCTTCAAATATACTTTCCGCCTTGTATGTATCGCTTAATTCGTATACCATCCTGCACTCCTTACGGCAATCCACTATGTTATGCTGCTCAGAGAAATGAAGTTTACTGCCTCCACGGCTTTTTCCCATCAAGCCAGCCTTTTTCTTTCCAATACTGTGTTTCTATTGGTGAGGAATTCCAACCTCCGTAATTCTGCCGGATTACCTGATCAGAAAAAGTCCCAAAAATCCCGGCATCTTGCGACTCGTACATCTCTATCCCGTAATGTCGACAGCCAGCAGTTTCAGGAATACAAGAAATGAGATGATACAAAACAGTATAAGGATTATCATTTATGGTTTTACCAACACCATACACTCATCAGAATCAGTAAAACCAAGTTTATAATATAGTTGTCGCCCTTCTTCAGTAGCATCAAGACTGATTTCTGTAACTCCCAGCTTCCATGCCTCCTCGATTAACATAGAAACCATTTTCCTTGCAATACCTTGCCGCTGCCACTCTTTCATGGTATACACATTCATAAGATGCGCCCTCTTTCCGGTTGTATGAGAAAATGTAGGCATTATGTATATGTAACACATGGTTGCACAGCCGATAACCCTGTCTCTATCCAAAGCAAGAACCGTTGTCTGGTTCCCATCCTCAAAATACTTACGACTGTTCTCAATCATCTCTTCACTATACTTATAAGAATGATCAAGATCATTCACAACTTTCAGCATTTCAAGCCGGCTACTCATCAAAAGATCCATATCTTCTTTTGTGGCAATCCTGTATTCAACACTATAGGTCAGCCGATCAGGTAGATGGTGAAGGTACATATCAAGAGCATCCGTATTCTCTTCAAGTACCTTCATCAGTCCCTTATCCGGATAAGAATGATTATCATGATAATCCTCTTCACCTTCGGAAGTAATATGAAATGCCAGTTTTTCTTCGTCCAGAGAAAACTGAGCATCCACTCCTTCCTTATTGCCTCTGGCATCAAGCCGTATCCATTTATCTATACTTGCAATATAAACCGTATTCATCGCATGAATACAGTACCCTGTATCCGGCGTATCTCCCAGTGTAAGGCGCTGATAGCTAAATCCGGAAGGGATACCATTTGCCCTGAGAAGTGCTGCGAGAAGATTTGCCTTTGCCCAGCAGATACCTACACCTTCACGAAGAACATCACTCGCACTTACTGTCACTCGTTTATCCTTTACATCCCAGGAATGTTTTATCTTATCTCTCACAAAATAGTATGTGTTCTTTACGAGTGATAATTCATCTATAGACTCTGCCTTTAATTTCTCAGCCAGATTCTTTACATTCCCATCATTATAATCCACATATTCAGTTTTCTCCAAATACTCGTTAAACATCTTTTCCTTCTCTTCTTCGTAAATCTCAACCTTTTCAATTAAAATCGTTATCCATTTCAAGTTTCCGGTCACTCTCAGGGTAAATCATATTTGGCATATCATATCCTTTTTAAGCTTATCCATAAAACCTTTGACATATCCTTTATATGCATCGGGATCCGTCAATATGGACAGGGCATGCCCTGCACCTTCTATCAGATGAATCTCGCTCATTCCTTTTGTGCGCTCTGCCATATCTTCTGAGTTTTTCGGTACGATGAACGCATCATCTGCGCCGTGGATAAACAGGATTGGCACAGTATTATCATTAAGGGCATCGATGGGACGCATATCTTTCAGGGAATAATGATAGCGGATCTTTGACCCGAGATCTGCCACATCAAACAACCCCTGCGGAAGATGCACGCTCCTGTAAACTCCCCGAAGGACATTTTCGATATCTGAAAACCCGCAGTCGGCTACCGCAAAATCCACATCCGGCTGATACTGCATGGCTGTAACGGTTGTCGCCGCGCCAAGTGATTCCCCATGAAGAGCAAGGCATGTCATATCGGGATACCTCTGCCTGCTGTCCTTTATGACCTCAATTAGGTCCTTTGCCTCCCGCATACCGTAGGTCGCAACAGCTGCCTCGTTTTCCCCATGGCCGCGTAGATCATAGATGATACAGTTAAAGCCAAGTTCTAAGTACATGGGCACATACTTAAGGGAGCCCATTCTGTTATCCGAATACCCGTGGGTTAAGATAATATATTTTGTGGTAGCCTGTGGATTTTTCAAAAACTCGGCATGGAGCATATAGCCTTCATAACCTTTTATCTCATAGGTCTTTTTTTCCAGCTTATCATAAAACGAAGTATCATAATGCTCGCTCTGCCAGGCAAATGCTTCCTCCAAAGTCTGCCTTTTCCCTCCCAGAACAAAAGACGGAAACCACCATACGAATAAGGCGGCAAGAAGCACCAGTATTACAAGGATTATCACCAATATCTTCATAGTTTTTCTTTTCATCCTTTATCCTTATCTTTATAACTTTTCCGCTGCCTGAAGCCTATCTTTCAAAAAATGACGTTTTTCCTCTCCGATTGTCCTATAATAGTCTTCTACATCAATCCTCGCAGACACCGTAAAATCCGGCTTTGCGCCCATGTTGACCAATTTTACCACCGTCTCGACGTTCAGTTGTATGAACAATAAAACCGTTCATAATCATCGATACCACTTAGGTATCGGATTGGCCATATTGTCAAAAAGGTTAAGCACGCTTCTGTTTAGCCCCATAATATCGTCCAGTTTGTCCGGTGCCCAATACTTTGCCCAGACAATGGAGGTTATGGCACT
>JAFZNL010000401.1 GCA_017550925.1 Lachnospiraceae bacterium
CTTGATTTATCAAGCTTTATCGGCTTTTATGGAGATTTATGAACTTATGGGAAAATACGTGGAATACCACGATTCCTAATTTCATTTTTTTACCTCTTTATCTTTATTTACTCGGTTCTCAAGGTGCGGCTTACAACTGGCGCACCATTTTGGGCACCATTTTTGCCAGACACAGCCCTCAGTATACAGCAATTCCCCCCGTATTTCAAGCCGGGCTATCTAGCGCCTGTCTTCCTCTTCTTCCGGCGGTTCACCATTGTCTTGTGAAAAAAAACATATGATCTTACTTCCGATCCAGATAAAAATGCATCCGATGTCATATAAAACGGGCTGCATGACAAGGACTATCAAAACGAGTATGGCATCACCGTTCGGATGCCCCTCATCACCGCCAAATATCGGTCCAAGACCTGCTATCTCCACAACCGTCATCACAATCTGAAGCAAGGTACTCAGAACCGCCGTCAGAAAAACAAAAAGTTTCCCAAGATGCTTATGCCGTGAAAATATGAAATAATAATACGCAAAACAAAGTCCTATGAAAGAAAAAAACAGGATTCCGCCCATCCCAAAACGGGTCAGCCTTGCACATGTCCACAAAAACAACGGTATCAGCACAGAAATGATCACTGTTTCTAATACTGCTTTGTTTTTACTCATCCTGATCTCCATTTCCGGATGTGATCATACAGATCGATCCGATTCATATTTGTAACCAGTTTTGTATGATAGTTCCCGGCAAAGCGAACGTAATACTTTCTATCGCAAGAAATCCCCGATTCAGCAGGTATTATTATACACTAACCGTGTTGTGAATTACAATGTGGTTTCACTTTTCGATTTCTTTCCCGTAAGCCCAAAACACAAGGCTTTTTCGATAAAATACTGGACAGTCGCTTTGGGATATGAGAAAATTTTGGAGGTAATAAGATCCTATCGATCTGGATAAGGTTATGTTCCTTTCCCAGGAAAAACTGCGGGCAAAAGGGACGGGCGAGCAGACCCGAAACAAAGCTCTAGCCTGCATAGTAGCAGTCAATGAGATCAGAGCAGAAAAAGATGCAAGCAAAATCCCGACTGGAGAAGAATTTAAGAAAATGTCACAGGAGATTATGAAACGCGAAGGTTTCCAAAAAACGCTGAAGAGTGTAAAGCCGGAGGATCTGATCCAAAAAGCACTTACCGGAAACGGGAAGCAACTGACGGATGCAGTGCGTGGGAATGAAAAAAAGCCGGCGATGGGGATATAAAAACGCTGACATATATATTGCTTTCTCAGAAAACCACCTCTTCCCCTGAATGCAGATATTCAAGCTGATCGCACATGATCTTCTTCATTTCTTCAAATGCAGGTATTCCGGTACAATGGCAGGTATAAAACCTTGCCGGATACCTGCACAGTTCTTCTGCGATAGCCCGCACTTCCTCAAGCTCATTTTCCCGGTATTCACGCTTTACCATCAGGTGGAAGCCGCTGATAACGATATCCGGAAACCCTCCGTATTTCTTTTCATAAGCATCAAGGATACTCAGAATCCCGTTATGAGCGCAGCCGGACATCAACACTGTAAGGCCTTTTTCTTTTACCACGAGGAAATGCTCATGCAAAAAGTCATCCGATACGAACCCATCTTCAGTTTTGAGCAGAAGGCGCTTGTTTGTAAACGGAAGCACATGAGTTCTTTTGCTGATAGTAAAAACCTTAAGTTCATCATCGATAACGTGATCACCCTGAATAAGTCTGACTTGCGGAAGCTTTAGTATCTCCTTGTCTATGCCTATGTATCTGTACCTGTCACCCGCTGCAAGCTTTCCGTCATCTGCGTAGTACTCCCCGCCCGCTGACTTCTGCATATATATCCCGGCCCGGTCATTGACACCGGCAAAAAACATGATCCCTCCTGAGTGATCGTAATGTCCATGACTCAGAATAACAGTATCAACCGTTTTCAGGTCAATTCCAAGCACTTTTGCATTCCTAAGAGAGTTATCTGTCTGTCCGAGATCCAGTAAAGCTTTGTGTTTTTCAGTCTCAATGTAAAAGGACAACCCATGCTCATTTACACATCCGGATCTGCCTTCTGTGTTTTCGATCAGGTTAACGATTCTCATGCTATATCTCCATTTTCCGCCTCTATACCGCTTTTTGAAATAGACTTCATTTTCACTCACTCCGGTTACTTCACAGTCGTTTAACATAATAGTTTTGCATGTTCCCCGGAATTATACCATAAAAAACGCCATTGCCTAAAGCCATTGTGAAAAAACCAACAAAAGGCACCCCCAGGATAATGAGGATGCCTTTTTTGACTATACATTTC
>JAFZNL010000402.1 GCA_017550925.1 Lachnospiraceae bacterium
AAGAGCTGACAGACCTTGTCAGGGATCTTTCCGCAGATCTGACTGCGGAACTTTCTGATGTGGCAAATGAACTTGGAATGAGCCTTGAGGAGCTGACGGATGAGATCGCAAGACAAGCGGCGCTTGCAGACGGTTTTGAAGATGCTGGACAGGGTGAGATCGTACTGGAATCTATAAGCGGAGAGAAGTTTAGCGCGGAAATGGTGGAAGATACAGATGATCAGGATATTCAGATCCTGTCAGCGGATGAAGCAAGCGCGCAGACGTCGGTTGTAAAGGAAAACACCCAGGCAGAACATACCGGCAAGGGCAGCGGCAATGGCAACGGAGAGAAACAGAATAAATCCGAGGGTCAGCAGGCTGAGGTGGCTGCGCCTGCAGCACAGGCGCCGGTTGACCAGACAGCCCTTCGGAATGCGGAGACGCCGGTAGAGCGTTTTGAGCAGACCCTTTCTTCCAAACAGACCCAGGAAGTGATCGATCAGATCGCAGAACATGCAAGGATCAGCGGCGGCGACAAAATGACCAGCATGGAGATGATGCTCAATCCCGCGAACCTTGGAAGCATTCGCCTGATCCTTCAGTCAGATAATGGTATGGTAAGAGGACAGCTGCAGGCTTCCGATGATGCGGTCAGGGCAGCTTTGGAAAGCCAGCTGCAGCAGCTTCGGGATGCTTTGGTTGAACAGGGCGTCAAAGTAGAAGCACTGGAAGTGACCGTGGCAGGTCATCAGCTGGAGCAGAACTTAGACCAGAGCGGCGAGCAGGCAGAAAAAGAAGCAGAGCGCGTAGCAGCCCTTAAAAATCCCCGCAGGATTTTAGATCTGAATGAGATCGGAGAAGAGGAAGAAGCAGCAGAAGAAATGACGCAGGCAGAGAAGCTTGAGATCGAGATGATGCGAATGGGCGGAAATCGCATGAGCTATCAGGTATAAGGATAGGGTAGTGTAAAGTACGAAATAAAAATACTGAGTCGGGAAACTACTGATTAATTTGGAGGTATAGATATGGGTTTAACAGCGAGCGTAACAGACGGTGTATTAAATGCGCAGGCGACAGTATCGAGTAATAAGGCCACGGAAAAGGGCGGCAATACCATGGGAAAGGATGATTTCCTGCAGCTTTTGGTAGCGCAGATGAAATTCCAGGATCCTTTGGAGCCGACTTCCAATACGGAATATATCGCGCAGTATGCCACCTTCTCGGAAGTAGAGCAGATGCAGAATATGTCTAACAACATGGATCTGTCGAGAGCATCTTCCCTGGTGGGTCAGACTGTGGAGATTACCACAACTTCTGATAGTGGTCAGGAAAGCACTGTCATGGGCAAGGTGGAATTCGTCAAATACGAGGCGGGAAAAGCGCTGCTTTCCATTGATGGTGCGCTGTACTCCTTAGAGGATGTGACCCATGTATGTGACCAGGATTATTTGGATGCGACCGACATTGCAAAAGCGCTGCTGTCAGAGCTGGAAAAACTGCCGACTATCGAGAATCTGTCAGAGAATGACAGGGCCAGAATGGAAGGAATTGCCCAGGTTTATACTTCCATGAATGACTATCAGCTGGGATTTTTATCAGCAGAAAACCGCAGTGTAATTGAAAAGTATATAGCAAAAATGTCTGAAATCGTTAAGAATACGGCCGCAGCTGCCGATACAGATAATAACAGCGCAGAAGAGACAAGCGCAGAGGAAGTTACAGAAGTTGACGCCACGGAAGGCGCTACGGAAGTTTAAGGCAGGGACGCCGAAGAAAATAACAAGGAGGGCACTGCCTTATGATGAGATCACTTTATTCAGGCGTTTCCGGTCTGAAGACACACCAGATCAAAATGGATGTTATCGGTAATAAAATCGCCAATGTAAATACCACATCTTATAAAGCACAGTCGGTCACTTTTTCCGAGCTTATGTATCAGACAACCCAGACCGCTTCAGGTGCGAATGCGGAGACCGGTAAGGCCGGTGTCAATGCCCGTCAGGTAGGTCTCGGTGTTAAGAGCGGCGCGACCAAGATCAATATCGAGACAGCCGGATCTTCTCAGTCAACCGGCAATCCCTTTGATATCAGAATTATAGGCGATTCTTTCTTCGTAGTCAATGACGGAACCAAGAATTTCTTCACCAGAGACGGTTCCTTCTATGTAGAAGGCGCAGGAAACCTGGCTATGAGCTCTAACGGTTACAATGTTATGGGCTGGCAGGTAGATGCTCAGACCGGCAAGATCCGCAAGGATACGGTAAGCGCGTTGCAGATCATGAGCCCTGAAAACATGACTTATCCGCCTGAGGCAACCACAAAGGCATATATACAGGGTATCATAGATAAAAATGACCCTCAGGTTTCCTCTGAGGCAGGACGTATCGTTTCCGTCAGCCTGTTTGATAACCGCGGTTATGCATATACCGCAAAGCTGACCATGAAGGCTACCGGAGAAGAAGGAAAGTACACGGTAGAGCTGGATGACCTGCTGGATTCCGCCGGAAACTCCGTTAAGACTGACGATGTCAAACTCGGCAGCGTACAGAGCCTGGCAGAGCCGAAGACATTGACACTGGCAACCGGTTATCGTATTGAAGGAACAAACCTGATCTACAAGGATGATGACGGTGTAGAGCAGTCCATTAACTTAAATGACCCGAACATTTCCGCTTCTGATAAAGCAAAGATCGCAAACGCATACGGATATACCACTTTTGATGAGTTTGCAAAGAACTATCAGACCAGCGGTGCAACAGAGACGACCCTGAAGACCATGTTCAACAACGGTCAGCTGGCAAATGCATTAAACGCTGACGGCTCCATTACATCAGATGGTAAGCAGATCGTGGGCGGTGTGATCCAGTACAGCCCGGCAACCGGTGTGATCCAGTCTGTGAACGGACTGACCACAAACCTGAAACTGAACCTGACTTTCGGTGATGATCCGAACAGCGCATTTGAAGAGATCGAGATCAATTTTGAGCCTTCTTCCAACTTCAATAACAATAAGGTCAGCACCATCGCAGCTGTCAGCGGTGATACAGAAGGACAGGGAACCGGCCGTAAGCTCGGTGAGATGAGCGGTATCTCCGTTCAGAACGACGGTATGATCTATGCAGCTTACGATAATGGTCAGACCAAGCTTCTCGGACAGATCGCGGTAGCGAAGTTCTCCAACGCATCCGGTCTTCAGAAAGAGGGCGATAACCTCTATGTATCAACCCTGAACTCCGGTGACTTCGATGGCATCGGCGTAGATATTTCCGCGGACGGCGGCTACATGACCACCGGCGTTTTGGAAATGAGTAACGTGGATCTGTCCAGTGAGTTTACCGAAATGATCACCACCCAGCGTGGTTTCCAGGCAAACTCCCGTATCATCACAGTATCCGATACGTTACTGGAAGAATTGGTAAACCTCAAGAGATAAATAATTAAATAAAAGAACGGGCAGGCAGGTGTTCCTGCCTGCCGTTCTTTTTTGTTTACATAATTTCTATAAATATGATTTTCTTATAGACAAATACCGTTTTTTTTAGTAGAATTATGAAGTAATAGTGCGTTTATGAACACGATATTTAGTAGTTATGCATAGACGTCACACAATTTACCCGTTGTTTCATCCGATTTCGGCGAGATCATCGTGCTGTCATCGTGATGATTTAGAAAAAAAGCAGGTGAACTGGTTTGGATTTAGCGTCAATTATCGGTCTGGTCGTCGCTCTTGCACTCGTCATCTTCGGTATTGTATCCGGTGATGCAGGCTTTGCGGCAATGAAAAACTTTATGGATGCTCCCTCCGCGCTGATTACATTCGGAGGAGCGTTCATGTGTCAGCTGGCTGCGAATACCATGTCTGACTTCTTTGGCGGATTGAAATCCATTTCGCTGATCTTAAAAGCACCCGCCATTGATACGATCCAGATCATTCAGAAGATCATCGATCTTTCCAATACGGCAAGAAAAGAAGGTTTGCTTTCGTTGGAAGAAGCGGCAGCAGACCTGGATGATGCATTTTTGAAAAAAGGCATCATGCTTGTGGTTGACGGTACCGACCCTGAGCTTGTGCGAGGCATCCTGGAGACGGAGCTTTACTCCATGGAAGACAGGCACAAGAAGAGGATCGGCTTTTGGTCTGACCTGGGCGCCGGCGGACCGGCTTTCGGTATGATCGGTACGCTGATCGGACTTGTAAACATGCTTCAGAACCTTTCTGATGCAGCGGCCATCGGACCGGCTATGGCGGTCGCGCTTTTGACAACATTGTATGGTTCCCTTCTGGCAAACTGGATCTGCACACCTGTGGCAGCCAAGCTGAAGGTGGACAATGATATAGAGGTACAGGTGAAGACCATTATGATCGAAGGTCTTTTGAGTATACAGGCGGGCGAGAACCCCCGTGTCATTGAGGAGAAGTTGAAATCCTTCCTGGCACCGAAGGATCGTCCGACCAGTGAAGGTGGTGAGTAAAGGTGGCAAAAAGAAAAGAAGATCCACCGCCAGCCGGTTCGCCGGCGTGGATGGCCACATTCTCCGACTTGATGAACTTGCTGCTTTGCTTCTTCGTGTTGCTGTTCTCCATGTCAACAGTCGATGCAAAGAAATTCGAAGCAGTGGCAGCGTCTTTTTCCCAGACGTTTTCCATTTTTGACGGAGGTGCGACAGCGATCGGCGACGGCATCCTGATCTCCAACGGGGTCAGCCAGCTGAATGAATTGGATCAGTATATCAACTCCACAGGTAAGAGTGCGGATACGGAAACCCAGCACGACCTGCTTGAGGAGTTTAAAGAGGCATCCACCAAAGAGGCAGAAGCCATGGTGGAGAAAATTGAAGAGGCACTAAAGGAAAGTACCAATGAGCAGGAGTATGAACAGGCCATTGATATTGACTTTACATCCCAGTATGTGTCGCTGACGCTGAACGGAGCATTTTTGTTTGATTCCGGTTCCGCAGATCTGAAGGAAGAAGCGTATCCTGTGCTTGACAAGGTGGGCCAGCTCCTTACCAGATATGCCACCAGTACGGTGGAGATCGACGGACATACGGATAACGTGCCCATCCACAATTCGAAGTTTGAGAGTAATGACGCGCTGTCAAGTTTCAGGGCGTTGTCGGTGTTTAAGTACTTTATGCAGACCACACCGTTAGATCCTGCGAATGTGCGGCATGCAGGCTGCGGCGAGTATCAGCCTATCGCAGACAATTCCACGCCGGAGGGCAGAGCGAAAAACCGCCGCGTGGAGATAAGGATCTTTACAGAACTTGCAAACTTCGGACAGTAAAACATAGTTAAAAACCGAAACCGAAAAACTGGTTATAAAGGAGAACCCTAAGATGAAACGAAACCTTTTATCCGTCCTGATCTTAGCACTTTTGATCGTGAATGTGGCATTGACGGCTGTGATGATGGTCTCTGTGACGCAGACGAATAAGAAGACGGCAGCGCTTATTGATTCCATTTCCATGGTGCTGAATCTTGAGATTGAAAAAGCGCAGGAAGAAGGTCCGGTGCCGATCTCCGATCTGGACGTATATCAGATCCCGGATGAAATGACCATCCTTCTGAAGGCAGATGACAGCGGCATGTCTCATTATGCAATGGTTTCCGTTTCCATCGTTATGAACAGCAAGGATGAAGATTATGCGACCTATCAGCCTATGGTTTCCCAGCGCGAGAGCCTGATCAAGAGCGAGATCATGGAAGCTTTCGGAAGCTACACCAAGGCTGAGGTGGAGGCAGACAGCTCCATCGTCGCAAACGATATCAAACAGAGACTGCAGACCATGTTTGATTCGAAATTTATCACTGACGTTAGTTTTCAAAAAATCGTTACTCAGTGATATCGTTTAGTTTAGGCTCAGAAGGTGGTGAGACACGGTGGGAGACGTCTTATCCCAAAGCGAAATAGACAGTCTGCTCTCGGCACTTTCCGCCGGTGAGCTGGATGTAGAAGAAATTGAAAATTCCAAGGAAAAGCAGGTCAAGGACTACGATTTTCGGCGTCCCACTAAGTTCTCCAAGGAGCACCTGCGAACTCTCGAGATCATTTTCGAGCATTATGGGCGTCTTTTGTCGACGAACCTTCCGGTGTATCTACGGAAAGCGGTTAACGTGGAGGTGGCCAGTTCCGAGACAGTTACTTTTTCGGAATTTACCAACGCCCTTTCCAATCCGGTAGTGCTGGGTGTTGTGAATTTTAAGCCTTTATCCGGTAATATCCTGATGGAGATCTCTACCAATATCGCGTTTGCGATCCTGGACAGGATGTTGGGCGGACAGGGATTGCCGCTTGATAAGAACAGGGATTTTTCTGAAATAGAGCTTTCCATCCTGGATAAGATCATGGTGACCTGTATGAACCTTTTGCGGGAGCCATGGAAGAACGTGGTGGAGATCGATCCGTTTTTGGAGAGAATCGAGACAAATCCCCAGTTTGCGCAGATCATCGCACCGAACGAAATGATCGCCATTGTCACATTGCTGATCAAGATCGGCGATGTAGAAGGATATATGAACGCCTGCCTACCCTTCATCACCCTCGAAGACGTGATGGACAAGCTGAACACCAAGTTCTGGTTTGCGACAATGCAGGATGACAATGATGAGAATTATTCGGATTATATTGAGGCCATGATCCGAAGGGCAACCATCCCGGTGAAAGCAGTGCTGGGCAAGAGTGTGGTTTCCGTTATGGATTTTGCATCCTTGCAGGTTGGAGATGTGATCAGGCTGGATTCCGATGTGGATGGGGAACTGTCCATATATGTGGGGAATCTGAAAAAGTTTACAGCGCTTCCCGGTACGAACAAGGATAAGTACGCAGTTCGTGTTACCAGCGTGATCCGGGAAGAGGAATGATTCAGACGATTATGAAAAGCCGGGGATTTTGGACCGGTGATCAATTAGGAAGTATAAGGAGGAAGACTGATGGACGGAATGCTGTCCCAGGACGAGATCAATGCGCTCCTGAATTCCATGGCAGATGGTGTTGTACCGGAAGTGGAAGCCGCTCCGGAACCGCCGCCACAAGATGATTTTGTACCCGCAGCGGCCACAATGGGCGATGTGGAACTGACAGATATTGAGAAGGACGCCATCGGTGAGATCGCCAATATCAGTATGGGAACCAGTGCGACCACGCTCTTTTCACTGGTCAACCAGAAGGTGGATATCTCAACGCCGGAAGTTTCCATCGCAACCTGGAGTACCTTCGCCCAGGAATTTGAAAGGCCCTGCGTATTTATTCAGATTAAGTATACGGTGGGACTTGACGGGGCGAATATTCTGATCCTTCGTGAGCAGGACGTCAAGATCATCACAGACCTGATGATGGGCGGAGATGGTACCAATACGGACGGAGAGCTTGGAGAGCTGCATTTATCGGCTATTTCCGAAGCAATGAACCAAATGATGGGTTCATCCGCTACATCCCTTTCGTCCATGCTTGGAAAAATGATCGATATCAGTCCGCCGGAGGCGAATCTGGTGAATCTGATCGATACCAAGGACGGTGCCGAGATCGCACCTTTCCTGGGTGGGAAGTTCGTCAAGATTTCCTTCAGGATGCAGATCGGCGATCTGGTTGATTCGACGCTGATGCAGCTGTATCCGGTAGATTTTGCAAGATCGCTTTATGAGACGGTCATGGGAACGCAGGAACCTGCACCCGAACCTGCGCCGGCACCGGCACCTGCTCCCGCTCCGGAACCGGTACCTGCGCCGCAGCCATTTACACCGCCACCGGCTGCTCCGGATCCTATGCAGCAGATGCCGCAAATGGGGATGCCGCAAATGGGAATGCCCCAGATGGGGATGCCGCAAATGGGGATGCCTCAAATGGGAATGCCACAGATGGGTATGCCGGACATGACACAGATGGCACCGGCCAATATCTCACCGGCACAGTTCCAGTCCTTCGGCGCACCGACGATGATGATGCCGGGCGGCGAAAATATCGGACTGATCATGGACGTCCCGCTGGAGGTAACTGTAGAGCTGGGCAGAACAAGAAAATCGATATCGGAGATCCTGGATTTTACGCCGGGTACCATTATAGAGCTGGATAAGATTGCAGGTGAACCGATTGATGTTTTAGTCAACGGCAAGTTCGTAGCAAAGGGCGAAGTCGTTGTCATCGAAGAAAGTTTCGGTGTGAGGGTTACGGAGATCATCAAGTAAGATCCCCGGAAAAGTAGAGAGTTGTAGGGGACATCCCTTTACAAGTTAATTGCAACAGGAGGAAAGAAAAAATGGCAAAAAACATTTTGATCTGTGACGATGCAGCATTCATGCGGATGATGATCAAGGACATTTTGACCAAGAACGGTTACAATGTTGCAGGTGAGGCAGAGAACGGTGCAAAGGCTGTTGAGAAGTACAACGAGCTGAAGCCGGATCTGGTACTCATGGACATCACCATGCCGGAGATGGACGGGATCGCAGCCCTGAAGAAGATCAAGGAAAATGATGCCGGCGCTATGGTCATCATGTGTTCAGCCATGGGACAGCAGGCTATGGTTATTGAGTCCATTCAGGCAGGTGCCAAGGACTTTATCGTAAAACCGTTCCAGGCAGACCGCGTTATCGAAGCAGTGAAAAAGGTAGTCGGCTGATATGCTCATTGCACAGACCGGCGGGGTTTATTCTGTTACCAGGTTTATCACGGTCCTGATCCTGTTTATTTTTGTGCTGGCCATCACCTATTGGACGAGTCGTTATGTGGCAGGTTTCCAGAAAAAAAGAATGGGATCTGCCAATATCGAGGTGATCGAAGCGGCAAGACTCAGCCAGAATGTGGTATTGGAGATCGTGCGGGCCGGCGACCAGTATCTTCTCATTTCCGTGGGAAAAGACGGTGCCAGGCTCATTACCAAACTGGATCCGGAAACGCTGACCGAGGTAAACGGCGCGGCGCTCCCAGGTGGTCAGGAATTTCAGGATTTTCTGAAAAAAGCAGCAGCAAATCTGCCCCGCAAACATAAATCGCCTACAAAACCGGAGGACGATGATGCTTAATCCGTTAAAAGATCGATTTTGGAAAGATCGGTCCGGAAAAGTAAATATGCAGTCCCTGCGGATGACGGTGGCATGGCTTTTGCTTGGATTTTTTATCCTTTCGGGACCGATCGCGGTAGCCGCTTCCATTGGAAGCGATACCACGAATCAGACCACATCCCAGGCAGTGGGTTCCAATGGCCTTGGGGAAAGGAGAAGGGCAGGGGACACGCAGACCCAGACCAACCGATATGATCCCGGACAGACGGAAAACCAGGATCAGCTCGGGGAACTGAACATCGCGAATGATGTCACCATCACTTATGCCGGCGGAAACGGAACCATCACGGGATCTCTTCGGATCCTTCTCATATTAACGGCAATTGCCATTGCCCCGACATTGGTCATCTGCCTGACCAGCTTCACCAGAATCCTGGTGGTGCTGCATTTTACCAGGCAGGCATTAAATACGCAGACGGCGCCCCCGAATCAGGTAATGATCGGAATCTCTCTTTTTCTGACCTGGTTTATCATGGCGCCTATTTTTACACAGATCAATAATGAGGCGATCAAACCTTTTGAAGCAGGAGAGATCACGCAGGAAGAGGCTTTTGAGATCGGTATGGCCCCCCTTCGGGAGTTCATGTATAAGCAAACGCAGAAAAAAGATGCGCAGATGTTTATCGAGATCTCGGGCACGGAGTGGACGGATGACATGACGCTGGATGATATCCCGACACAGGTTCTGATCCCTGCCTTTATGGTATCGGAACTTCGTACGGCCTTTATCATTGGTTTCATCATTTATATCCCGTTCCTGGTGATCGATATGGTGGTGGCATCCTCCCTCATGGCTATGGGTATGATGATGCTCCCGCCCACAACGATTTCGATGCCCTTTAAGATCCTGCTGTTCGTGCTGGCGGACGGTTGGAATCTGGTGATCGTAAATCTGGTCAAAACCTTTTATTAGAT
>JAFZNL010000403.1 GCA_017550925.1 Lachnospiraceae bacterium
CTGCAATACCCTGTATATCTATTATATCTTTTCGGCTACCGGTACCTGGTACAGGATCCGTTCTTTTTGGAAAAAACTCATCGTTGCCCTTCCTTATCTGGGCGTGCTGGGACTTTTGGCAACAAATGAATATACAGGATGGATCTTCGGTTTCACCCCCGATGCCGGATATGCCAGAGGGCCGCTGGTCCTGATCGTATATGCCCTGGCAGCTATCTATATGATCTTCGGCGTGATCTACTTGTGTCTGCATAAATATGCGCTGGATATCGGGTCATGGATCGCGCTGATATCCATGTATGTGTTTAACTTTACGGCGGTGGCGATCCAGTATTTCTACAACCGTCTTCTGATCGAATGTTATTTTACGGCCATCACGCTGCTGCTGGCTGTGCTGTTCATACAACGCCCGGAAAAACAGGTGGATATGAGCACAGGCCTGAGAGGCTACCGGGCGTTCTGTGAAGAAATGGGCAAGATCGCCGCAACAAAACAGAAGATTCAGGTGGTCATCGTCTGTATCAGGAATGCAAGAGACATGAGCCGGTTCATGTCTGAAGAGATTTTTTATCAGTATATCCATGCGACGGAAGAACAGTTCCGCAGATTCTCCAAGGCGGATA
The DNA here is from genome assembly GCA_017550925.1 of Lachnospiraceae bacterium. GTDB lineage: Bacteria > Bacillota > Clostridia > Lachnospirales > Lachnospiraceae > RGIG7926. Next base: position 624 of record JAFZNL010000403.1, read on the forward strand.
AGATCACATTGGAGTCCTATTTTGAACAGCCCGGAACTTTTTACATCATCATAGAAGATGCGAATTATAATCCGGTGCAGGTTGTATCGGAGCTTAGGGGTAAGGTGAAGGAGAATACGGAGAATCTCTTCGGTAACGGCGTGCGGCCTGATGTAAAGGTGGTTGCCGTACAATTTCCCGATGATATAAAAGATGTGGGTGAACTGCTGCGGTTTGGCCATAACTTCATGCGGTTTGCAAATGTGGATAAGAGTTTTGTGCGTTGCGGGTCTATCGTAAACCAGCGGGCATATCAGATCGAAGCGCATATCGACGAGGTGCTGTCCCGGGCTTTTGAAAACAATGCATTAAAGATCCGCTACAAGCCGGTTTGGTCCGTGGAAGAAGGTAAGTATGTTTCCGCCAGGGCGGAAGTTTTTATCGACGATCCGGAGTATGGCATCATAGATCCCGAAGTTTTGGAAAATGCCGCAGGAGAGCGCGGACTTTCCCTGGTGCTGGGCAGCCATCTGATCGCTAAGGTATTTGAATTTGTCGGATCAAATGAGATGGAAGAAAAAGGCTATGAGCATATCTCGGTGAGCCTGTCGGAATCCCAGTGCATGCAGATGAACCTCCTCGATGAGATCTGGCATTTGCAGCAGCAGTACAAGATCTCACCGTCGCGGATCGAATTCAGTATCAAGGAATCGGCTTATGAGATCGTCAGCAAGATCCATGATGACAACATCCGGAAACTGTCGTCCCAGGGCTATTTGTTTGCCATCGACAGTTTCGGAAAAGGATATTCCAATATGCGGCATATCCTGGATATGCCGATCCATGCGGTACGTCTTGATAAGGAACTGATCGAAGCGGCTAAGACAGGCGATTCCGGAAAAGCGCTGCTGGGCGGCTGTATCAAGATGCTGCTCAATATTCACTTAGAGGTGATCGCCTGCGGACTTGAGGATGAACAGACCCGGCAGATGCTGACATATATGGGATGTCAGTTCCTTGAAGAGGATGCAAAGGCTGATCCCGAGGAAGAAATGGAAGAATAAAAAAGACAATTGCCTATATCAAAGTAAAAGGAGTTTGGTTTATGGATATTTTACTTAACCAGGTCGGATTTTTGCCCGGCACCGGAAAAGCGGTTACGTTTCGCGGAAAGGCAATGGCAGACGCTTTTTCGGTGATCGATGAAGAAACGGGAATGTCCGTATATGAGGGGAAGCAAGACGAGGCGTTTGAAAACCGGGGAACCGGCGAGGAATGCCGCATGGGTGATTTTTCAGAGGTGAAAAAGCCGGGAAGTTACTATATTCTGGCGGGAAGCGAGCAGTCACCGTCCTTCCGGATCGGGACGGATGTTTTTGACAATATCAACTACGATCTGATCTATATGCTCCATCTTCAGCGCTGCGGCTGCGAGCTGGATCAAAAGGAAGCAGGGGATTTTGCCCATCCTGCCTGTCATACAGGAATGGGGCTTGTATATGGAACCGAGGAGAAAATAGAGGTTACCGGCGGCTGGCATGATGCGGGTGACTATGGCCGATATGTGGTTCCTGCCGCAAAGACCATCACGGATATCCTGCTGGCGTATGAAATGGATCCGAAAGCCCTTTCTTTTTCCATGGACTTAAAAGACGAGCCCTTTTTTGGCATGACATCTGCTGGTGCATTTTGCAGGGAAAACTATGGAGAGGAAGAGGAAAAACAATGGGAAAGCCTGCCGGACGTTTTAAAGGAACTCCTTTATGAAGTGATCTGGATGATGAAGATGCAGCGTCAGGACGGCGCGGTCTATCATAAGGTGACCTGCGCATCCTTCTGCGAGATTGATGAATTTCCCGAAGAGGAAACCGAGCAGCTCATCGTCAGCCCCGTTTCCAATGCGGCGGCTGCCTGTTACGCGGCGACCATGGCCATCGTATATCGAAACTATCTGCCTTTGATGCCTGCTTTTGCAAAGGATGCACTTGCCGCAGGGCAAAAAGCATTCGATTATGTCTGCGCCCATCCCGATGAGATCGGTTTTACCAATCCCGAAGGGATCCATACCGGGGAATACCGGGATCCGAACTGGAAAGATGAGTGGCTCTGGGCGGCGTCCATCCTCTTTGAGGTAACCGGGGATACGAAATATGAAGATGTAGTAAAGGAACTTGCCGATACACAGCTGACCGAAGGGCTTGGCTGGGAAGAAACGGGATTTTACGGCGCCCTCTTTTATGTGATGAATAAAAATGCGGATGGTGACATTGCAAAGAAAATGATCCGTAAGATGGAAGACTATGCGGACCGTTATGCCGGCGCGGCGACGCAGGACGCTTACGGTACGGCTTCCGTATCCCATCATTACATCTGGGGATCCAACAGCATCATAGCTAACCGCGGCATGCTCTTTACCCTGCTCTGTGAGCTGCCCCAGGTGGAACAGGAAAAGAAAAACCTGTATCAGAAAGCAGCCGTATGGCAGGCGGACTATCTGCTGGGCAGAAACGGCACCGGCTATTGTTTCGTGACAGGCCACGGAACTCTGTGTCCTGAGCATCCCCATCACAGGCCTTCCGTGAAATTACAAAAAGCCATGAAGGGCATGCTGGTAGGCGGACCGGACGATGGCCTGCAGGATGAGTGTGCAGTGGAAAACCTGACAGGAAAAGCTTCGGCACTTTGCTATATCGATGATGAAATGAGTTATTCCACCAATGAGATTACAATCTACTGGAATACACCGCTTTTATACCTGCTGACTGCCATGAAAAAGAAGGATTCCTTTAAGTCGTTTTTGAAAGGAATCTATGCCTGATCGGGAATAGGGTGATATGAAAAAAATGATAAGAAAAAAAGGACAATTGAAGATGGAAATAGGGCGTTTCCTGGTTTTGGGGATCTGCCTGTTTTCCC
>JAFZNL010000404.1 GCA_017550925.1 Lachnospiraceae bacterium
GCTCTACCCAAACAAGTCTCAGATTGAATATCTTAACAACTGTTTCGGATGCTGCAGGTTTGTTTACAACCAGGCTCTGAAATGGCGTATCCTTGCTTACCAGGCTGACGGGACATCCCTTAACTATAATGATACTGCCTTTGGACTTACTGCCTTGAAAAAACAAATTGCCTGGCTTCGGGATGTGGATTCTATTGCCCTGCAGCAAGCTTTAAGGCACCTCGATACCGCCTATAACAATTTTTTCACATCCAAAAGGAGTGGATTTCCAAAATTTAAGTCTAAAAGACACAGCAAATGCTCTTATACTACTATAAACCAGGGAGGTACGATATCCATATCTGATAATGGAATTAAACTCCCCAAGATAGGCATTATAAAAGCATCTATTCATCGCCTGCCTGATCCTGTTTGGATCCTTAAATCAGCTACTGTATCGAAAGAACGTGATGATACTTATTATGTATCTGTTCTTTTCGAATACACAAAGCCTGCCACTCCTGTCTGTACCGGTGCCAAAGCCATTGGTCTTGATTACAAATCAGATGGTTTGTATGTTGATTCTAATGGGCGAACAGGCTCAAACCACAAATACTACCGTGAGAGCCACAAAAAACTTGCTAAAGAGCAGCGTAGGCTGTCACGTAAATGCGGCTCAAAAAAGGATGAACCTAAATCAAATAATTTCATCAAACAATGCCGTAAGGTGAACAAGATCCATAAACATATATCTAACCAGCGTCTTGATAACCTGCATAAGCTGTCAACTGAGATAGCCAATCAGTATGACATTGTCTGTGTAGAGAACCTTGATATGAAAGTTATATCTAATAAAGGTTTTGGTAATGGCAAAGCCACCCTGGATAATGGCTTCGGAATGTTTTTGTCCATGCTTGAATATAAGCTCGCAGACAGAGGCAAACTTCTTGTCAGGATAGACAAATGGTTTCCGTCATCGCAGCTCTGCAGTTGCTGTGGCTACCGCAATCCACTGATTAAGGATTTAAGTATCCGTAAATGGGAATGTCCTGCTTGTCACATGTATCACGACAGAGATACAAATGCCGCTGTCAACATCCTTAATGAAGGATTGCGTATCATCGCTACTAAATAAATACAGTAGGGCGGGAACCGCCCGAACTTAACGCCTGTGGACACTGTGTAAGACGCTTGTTGCAGTAAATCCGTAACCAGCGCAGTAGTGGTTGAAGCAGGAAGCCACGTACCTTTAGGTGCGTGGTAGTTCACAACACCTTAAACATCAATACGAATAAGATCAACAGAATTCCTACGCAGGTCATCATCAGGGCAAAGGAAAAACCACGCAGCGACATCATCCGCTTGCCTTTATCTGTAAATACGACATCGGCTGCTGCGTGCAGAACCGTACGATGGGTTTCTTTCTTCTGTGCGCCCTTGATGCCACGCATCAATAGTGCAATAGGCGCTTCCAATCCCTGGTCGATCACGGTCAGGACCATCGTCACGATCTGTATCAAAACGGCGGCGATCCCCTTTTGTGATCCGGCTTTTTTCGAAGCTACCTTCGCTTTCTTTATCCCATCAGATACTTTATTACTATCTTGCAGGGATGCCGTCCTGCGATCCTCTTTCTTCTCCACCGCGCGTACCACCGTCAGATAAACCGCCGCACCGATAGCAAGGGAAAGTAAGCCTGCGCTAATACTTTCAAGGTTAAAGGCCGAAGCATAGGTCATCCTATGTTCACCGCCTGTGACATAGCCTGCAATAGCACCGGCAATGGGCGGCTGTCCCAGAAGGAATACGATAACCGACGCAGAAAAAATGACAAAGGCGGAAAGCGGATTCATGCACGCCGCTTTGTCTTTCCGATTGTCCGAATCATCCGCATTTTTGATTCCTTCAGCCACATCATCCGTCCTATCCGCAGAAGGAATATCAGCCATACGATCCGCCGATTTCTTCGCCACGAAGATACAGATGAACAGCCGAAGCATATAAGCAAAGGTCAGGCCGCCGCTAATGATGAAGATCCATTCAAAGACCTTCATCAGCATTCTCCATCCATGCGGCGAAAGCAGGGCAACCAAAACAGCTGGGACCACATCACCCGCTGCCATCTCTGCCCCTTCCGTCAATGCCTCATGTAAAAGAGTCTTGCTTAAAAATCCTGAAAACATCGGCACACCGCTGATACCAAGGGCACCCAGCGCAAAGGAGATCTTCAACATCAAATGATCTCTGCCGAAGCCCCGGATATCCGAAAGCCGCAGGCAATGCAGATTCATCAGCACCACGCCCGCTGCCATAAAGAGCGTCAGCTTGATCATGGAATGACTGATCATATGCAGGATCGTACCGGAAAAAGCAACCTCAAATCCTTCCTCATATCCCACAGATTGAAAGATCACCATCATGGCAACGCCGGTCAGGATAAATCCGATCTGGGACATGGAAGAACAAGCCAGCGTTCGTTTCAGGTTTTCGGAAAACAGCGCCATCACAGCGCCCACCACCATGGTGATCAGACCGAGCACCAGTACCGTCATACCAAAGGAGAAGTTTTTCGGCACCACAAAAACCGCGCACATTAAAATACCGTAAATACCCACCTTGGTCAGCACGCCGGAAAGCAGGGCCGATGCCGGAGAAGGCGCAATCGGATGTGCCATGGGCAGCCAGACATGCAGCGGGAACATACCCGCTTTTGCGCCGAAACCGATCAAAATGCAAAAGCCCGAGGCAGCCAGCAGGTAAGGATGCTGCGCACCCTGCGTCAGAATCGCTGCAGGCAGGGCATCAAAGGCCATGGTACCTGCTGCAAAGCGCAGCATGGAAAGTCCCATGAACAGCACCATACCGCCAAATACCGCGATATACAGATAAGTATATGCTGCCCGGATCGCTTCTTTGCTCTGCTCATGGATGACCCAGGTAAAGGAAGTGAAGGACAATATCTCCAAGAAGACAAAAGCCGTCATCATATCCGCCGACAGCATGACACCTTCCGTAGCCCCCAGCGTCATCAGCATAAACATCTGATACCGACCTAAATTCTCTTTTTCATGCAGGAAATACTCTTTGGAAAACAGTTCCGTCCAAAGCCACATAAAAGCCGTAACGATGGCATAAACCGAGTGGACGCCCCCCGTTTCAAAACAGATAGGCAGCGTGGATACCGTAAATTCCTGCCTTGCCACGGCAAAGATCACCATCACAAGTTCCGCCAGGGTCACCAGGATAGCAAACA
>JAFZNL010000405.1 GCA_017550925.1 Lachnospiraceae bacterium
AATTTCGTGCAGGCCTTTAACACCCTGAACAGATTGCCGGAAAACAACAGTATCTGGCTTGGCATCTGCATCATGCTCACAGGTTTCGTGTTCATGGCCCTGGGCATGTGGATCTATATGGGCGCTCAGCAGTGCTGCGGACCAAGAGATGCACTCCTTGTCGGATTGGGAAAAAGAATGCCCCGTATCCCCATCGGAATAGTTGAGGTAATATTGTGGGCGGTTGTGCTTGTGATCGGATTTTTGCTGGGAGGTCCCGTGGGCATCGGAACAGTTATCAGTACCTTCGGCGCCGGGATAATAATGCAGCTTGTTTACAATCTGATCCGGTTTGAGCCAAGAAAACTCAAACACCGTGATGTAGTGACTGTTTCAAAGCAGCTGTTTGAGTAAATACGAAATTGAAACAGAGGGAGTAAAATGGATAAGATTCTTGAAGATATCGGGTTGGTCGCAAGAAAAGCCGGAAAGATCATGCTGGAGGCTTCCAATCCCAAAGTGATGGAAAAATCCGGGCATGCCAATTTCTGCACGGAAACAGATGAAAAGATCCAGGCGTTTCTGATCGATAATCTAAGCAGTATCTGTCCTGAGGCTTCATTTCTCGGGGAGGAAGACGGGCAGGATGTTTTTACTGCCAAAATGAGCAGGGGATTTTGCTTCGTGATCGATCCGATAGACGGAACCTCCAATTTTATCTTTGCATACAGACCGTCTGTCATCTCAATAGCGCTGCTAAAAGACGGCAGGCCCTATCTGGGAGTTGTATATAATCCCTTTGATGAAATGATGTTTACGGCTCAATCCGGCAAGGGCGCATATCTTAACGGAGAACCGGTCATGTCATCCAAGGCACCGTTGTCTGAGTCACTGACGGTTTTCGGAACGGCGCCATACTATGAAGAATTGAGAGATCAGACCTTTGATGCGGTAAAAAAGCTCATGCCGCTATGTGTGGATGTCAGAAGATCCGGTACCGCAGCATGGGATATGTGCTGCGTGGCATGCGGCAGATGCTCGCTCTATTTTGAACTGAAGATCCAGTTGTGGGATTATGCGGCAGGTGCACTGATAGCATCCGAGGCAGGCTGCAGTGTGGCAGATATAGAAGGAAAGCCTCTTTCATATTCCGGAGCATCCTCTATAGTCTGTATATCACAGGGTATCAGACAGATACCGGATATCTTTTAAAATCCTATTTAGACAAAGCTGTGAAAGTCTGAAATGCGGATCCGTTAAGAGGGGATAAAAATGTACGCTGTTACGGTTTTGGAAGTGTTGAGCGAACTGGTAAATGATATGGCCAAAACGGATAAGCCCGGTATCAACCTGTTGATAGCGGGCCTTGTCAGTGCCGCATTTTTGATCCTGTTTTTCAATTTCTTTATCTGGATAAATCCCTTCTGGAAAAAAGACAGAAGGAGGGTACGCATTGAAGCAGTCACGAAGCAGAGGGGCAGTAGCTTTGAGATCGATGATTACTATTTTGCAAAAGTGCACGTCGACGGTCAGAGCCGTCATGTGCTCAGCGACCATAAGTGCTTTGAAGGCCAGGAAGCAGATGTGTTTTTTTCACAGGATATGATCGTGAAAAAGGAAATCTTTAATTTCAGTATCGGAAGGTTATGGATCTTTATATTTATCGTATTCAGTTACAGATGTCTGATCGATGCGTGGATGAATCAGACGGTTTTCTATTTACTGTTCCTGCTGCTTTTGTGGATGGTCTATCCGCCTGTTTATAAGCTTTACTATAAATGGATCATGAAACGGTTTTCAGAAACGGTTGAGCTTGAAGAAAGCGGCGCAGTGGAGTCTGACACACGATCGGAATTTGATATTTACAATACAGACATCATGGAACACGCCCCGGAGTCTGCAAAAAATGCACTGAACGTTTTTTTGGTCGTTCTTCTTTTTGCGATCCTTGCACTTATGGGAGTTGCTGTTTTTCTGGTGTTTAAAATATTGTATTTATGATCATGGTAGAAGTTCAGATACAAAGGTAAGGATATTTGATAGTACAGAAGCCTTTGCCACAATGCAAATGGTGTATACGGCGGAAAGGTTTATCCCGGGATCCATCCTGAGTCTTTGTTTGATCATCTGGGAATAAAACCTGACTGGGATAAGATCAGATATTATATTTTGCTGGATGAGTTGTTTTAAATGATATTATCACGCGGGCAAACCGGAAGGGAGAAGAAAGATATATGTTGGTTGGTTTTATAATATGGAGCATGACCTGCATAATGCTATTGTGTATAGGTATCTGGTCTTTTAGATCTGAGAAACCGGTATCTTTCTGGGCAGGCGTTGAGGCCCCGAAGGTAAAAGACGTGAAGAAATATAATCGTGCGGTCGGTATATTATGGTTTATATATGCGACGCTGTTTGAGCTGTTTGGAATACCGCTTCTGTTTCTGAAACAGAATTCTGCCGGGTTTGTTCCGGTGATCTTGGGAACGGTATTTATCACAATAGGATTCATGGCAGCTTACGTATGCATAGAGAAAAAATACAGGTTATAGAAAAAAGGGGGAGGCAAAAATGTCGGAGATCAACAGGATTGAAGTAGATGAGTTTTGGGCAGATTCAACGATCATTGAAGCGGGGGATTATGTTTTTGTGGGTTACTGTATGGGAAATGAAGGAAAGTCTATCGAGCAGCAGATCCACGGAGCCATCGACGTTCTTGAAAACAGGTTGAAGATGGCCGGGTTAACACTGGAATCTGTTGTGAAAATGGATTGCCTGTTTAAGGATATTAATGATCTGAATTATCTGGCTGCGGTACTCAAAGAACGTTTTGCCGGCAAGTATCCGGCAAGAAAAGCCTTTACCTCTGATTTTATAAGGGAAGGGATAAGATTTCAGATCGATGCCATTGCATATAAGGGTTAGTGCCTGGGACAAAATACGGACGATATAGACAGTCTGAAGATAGAGCTGAAAGGAACAGATAAAAAGCAAAACCGGAGTGACTTTTATCTTTTAGTTAATATATCTGTCCGGGGAAATGACCGGAAAGCAAGGAAAAGCATGGTAATGAACGCGCAGGGGAAAGCATAGATGAACGATATCTTATACGTTATTCAGGTAATTATAAAAGTTTCTTTTTTTCTATGGTTTATTGTTTTATTTTATCTGTCTTTAAAAAAGTGCTTTTGGCGGGAAGGCATGAACAAGGTGAAACTCTTTGTTTTATCGCTGATTACAAGCCCGTATTCTGTTATCGCTTTGGCAATTACTATAGAGGGGATAGTTTTCGATACCACTATTGCTTTACTTCCGGATAAGGCATCTATTGCCAATGAATCTTTTGTTACGATCATTTCATGTATCTTTACTCCGTTATTGTATCTGTTATTACTCATACTGTTTGCAAAATGGATGGGAAAGTATCTTCAGGCTAAGGAAGAGTCTTTTGTTCTTTTTATCTATCTGATGTTTAGCACGATTTCCGTTTTATCAATTCGTGGGATCGGGTCTGCGATCATGTTAGTAAATAAATCCGTGACAAGAATCGTTGATATGGTGGGAGGGATCATTCTTTATGTAGCCGGTTGGCTTTTGTATCGTCTTGTTATATGTTCTCTTGCAAAACTGACAGGGATAACTGTTAAGATGAATTGGAAGATTTTTACTATTCCGCCTGCAATCTTTTCGTATTTTTATATGATGTCTATTGTTCTGATAGTAGCTGCAAATAAGAATAATAGCGTTGATGGAAAGACCACATTTCTACTCTATGTTTTTTCAAGCATCATATCATTTTTGTTCATATGGGCATTTTATGTGATCATTGGAAATATAAATACGACTGACGAAGCTGTAAAAGCTAAAGATGAAGCGGTCCTGGCACAAAAGGAAGTAAAGGCACTTTCTGTGGAGATCATGGAAGCTCTTGCACACACCATTGATGCAAAGGACGAATACACCAGAGGACATTCGGTCAGAGTGGCAGATTATTCGCGAATGATAGCCGAAAAGATGGGGCTGTCAGCTGAAGAATGTGAAAATACATACTATATGGGTCTTTTACATGATCTTGGAAAGATCGGAGTACCGAACGAGATCATCAACAGCCCCACAAAGCTGACAGATGAACAGTACGCGGTCATTAAAACGCATCCTGCGCTTGGTTTTGATATCCTTTCCGAGATCAAGAGCAGACCGGATCTTGTGATCGGAGCCAGGTGGCATCATGAAAGATATGACGGAAAAGGCTATCCGGATGGTAAAAGCGGTGATGATATTCCGCTGATAGCCAGGATCATAGCAGTTGCCGACAGTTATGATGCCATGACCAGCAACCGAAGTTACAGAAAGTATATGCCGCAGGATAAGGTCAGGTCAGAGATTGAAAAAAATGCCGGCACGCAGTTTGATCCGGAAGTGGCAAAATGTATGATCTCCATTATAGAGAGCGATGTTGAATATAAGCTGCATGAGTAGTTGATGGGACAGGAGCGCGAGATGATGAAATACAGCGATTTATTGAATAGTTTTAAAGGCTACGCAGATCGTACCTATAAGATCAGGAGTCTTTCCTCTCCGATAATTGACAGGAATGATACATCGGAAAATTACTCTAAGCGTCTGCAGGAAAACTTCAGGCAGATAGGTGAACTTGCGGCGATAAACCGCAAAATGCTTGATGAGGAGCTTTATCCGCTTCTGAGATCAAAGGATCAGCTTGATGATATCGTTGCAGAAGAGCTGAACCAGCTTGCAGATATGCTTCTGAATGTTGCGGGGGAAAATGATGATTTTGAGAATCTGGACCTTCCGATCACATCCATGATCACCGACAGACTTCTTGCAGAGGCAGATCATAAAGACGATATTGATAATCGTATAAGACGCATGGATTCCGAGTTTATGGCCTGCTATTCCATGATGAATATGACAGGCCGCATTTTTTCAAATCCTGCTATTTCCCAATTCTATATCGA
>JAFZNL010000406.1 GCA_017550925.1 Lachnospiraceae bacterium
CATATCCTTGTCCCTGATGCAGCCCCTTTTCAATCCGGGGACAAATGCCCATGTCACAACATTGCCGCCAATGTATTATTTGCTTTTGATTCTATCGTAGAATACACATATTAAAATCGCCATCAGCGGAAATACTACATAATCAATTATATTTACGCAAAAACCGTGATTTGCTCCACCCTAATTGATAAAGCCAGTGTCAAGGCGGCCAGCATCAGCGCACAGTATTTATTGTGATACAGTGTTCTAATCATTTTTTTATCATATTCTTTTTCCTTTTCTATTAAGTTTCTTCTTTTACAGCCTCACGAATGTAAATATGGATTCACTTCCATGAGAATACCACATCTTTTGTGATTCTCTCAATCCCCCATTTTCCATGTTTTGCCGAAAATCAAATACTGCCATAACACAAATCTTTTCATTTACTTGTTGCACACGACATTCAGGCAATTTATAATGATACTGTATGAGTCTCGTTTGGTTCAAGGGGAGAAAAGTGTAAATGTTTGAATATCTCAGCGCTATAAATCATGTATTTGAAATTGCTTTCTATGTGTTACTTTTTATCCTTTTTTATGCATCACTGAAGAAATGTTTTCTGCAGGATGGACAAAGTAAAGGAAAACTCTTTTTCCAGTCCCTGATCACAAATCCGATTATTTTGTTTTTTAGCATGTGCTTTGTGGCGGTCCTTATAGTATACGTCGGTCTTGCCTTAAGGCTGCATGATTTCACCAAAGTGGATAGCAACTCTTTAATCAATGACACCTTGACAAGTTCTGTGATTCTCCTGATCACCTATATTTTATTTATCTTTATAACCATTCCGATCTCCTATCTCGTCGGAAAAAGTCTGAAGGCACATAATAAATCGCTGGTCACTTTCGTTTATCTGATGTTTTCCGTGATCGTTACCGTATATTCAGACCGCAGTTCTATACTGTCCGCAGATACCGGTTGGCCGTTCAGCACCCTGGCCAATATTTCCAGCATTATAAATGTCGCATGTTTATTGCTATTGTATTTTTTTATTATGAAAGCGTTAGCCCGACTTTCGGACAAAAAGCGCGACATCAACTGGAAACTTTTTCTCATCCCGCCCATTGCCTTTCTGTTGCTATACGGCGTTTTTGATTTCTATACCCTTACTTTCTGCAGCACGGATGCCAATGCCGTTGTTCAGATTCTTTCCTTTGTCATACAGGTTCTGTTTATCTGGGCATTTTATGTAATCATCAAAAATATAAAAGCGACGGGTGATGCGCAGGAATCCAAGGAGGAAGTAAAAACGCTCTCCGTCGAGGTGATGGAAGCCCTGGCACATACAATCGATGCAAAAGACGAATACACAAGGGGGCACTCGGTGCGGGTAGCAAAGTATTCAAGAATGCTTGCTCAAAGGCTGGGACTTTCCCGGGAAGACTGTGAGAATGTGTATTATATGGCGCTGCTGCATGATATCGGCAAGATCGGCGTTCCAAACGAGATCATTAACAATCCGTCAAAGTTGACGGACGAACAATACGATGTAATCAAAACCCATCCCGGTCTGGGCTATGATATCCTTGCTGAGATCAAGAGCCGTCCGGATCTTGTTGTCGGTGCAAGATGGCATCATGAACGTTATGACGGAAAGGGATATCCGGACGGAAAAATCGGCGAAGACATACCTTTCTTTGCCAGGATCATAGCCGTTGCTGACAGCTACGATGCAATGACAAGCAACCGCAGTTATCGAAAATATATGTCCCAGGATAAAGTCCGATCCGAAATTGAAAAAAACGCAGGCACACAGTTTGATCCGAAGGTGGCCCAAGTGATGCTTACCCTCATTGACGAGGACAAAGAATATACAATGCATGAATAAAAAAGGCGGGATATTAAAATCCCGCCTTCTCTTTTACTCTCTTCGGTTCTCTTTTTTCACCCAGCAATGCCACTTAGGTGCTTTCGGCATAGGCTCATGCCTTATTTCACAAATACTCCTTCCGTACCCGATGCCCAATCAAGTATCGGTCGAGCGTCCGGTTCAAACAGATCACTTGGTATTTCTTCTCTGTCAAAGAATCTATGTTCCAATACCTCATTGTCTGTATCTGATATCTTACCGGTAAAACTTTTCGTATGGAATATGACCGATAGCGAATAAACCACATCGCCATTCGGATAATGGATCAGACGGTCCTTTCCTGAATACAGACCATACAGGGATAAGCCGGATACTTCAATCCCTACTTCTTCCCTGACCTCCCGGACAGCCGCCTGCTCATATGTCTCCCCGATTTCCATTGCTCCCCCAGGCACGCACCACTGCCCAGTATCAGCGCGTTTTTGAAGCAAAAGCTGTCCTTTGTCATTTTCGATCAGAACGCCACAGGCGCCAGTCATGATAACCTCATGACCGATCCTTTTACGAAGATCCATGATATAGTTCATGCTCTCTACTTCCTTTCATTTTTTTGAAAATCCGACTTCTGCAGGAAACACCGGCCACAGCTGCCTGTGGATCAAAAAATCTCCGGTATCTCCTGGATCCCCCTGGCCGTACAAACTACAGAAGATGCCCCCGAATAAGAAAGCGATTTTCCTTCGATATCTGTTACTTTACATCCGGCCTCCGATGCGATCAGCGCAGCTGCTGCATAGTCCCAAAGCTGAATTTTCATCTCAAAATACAGTGAACACTTGCCACATGCCACGCTGCACAGATCCCAAGCAGCGGATCCTGATCTTCTGACATCTACACACAGTGGCATGAGTTTTTTCACCGCATCAAATGTCCGGTCTCTCAATTCTTCGTAATATGGTGCCGTTCCAAAAACTGCCAATGACTCAGCAAGCGGCGCATCCGATGACATGATGCGCTCTTTGTTCAGATATGCTCCCCTGCCTGCCTCTGCAGTAAACAACATTTCATCAAAAGGATTATATACAATACCCAGGTAGGGTCTTCCGTCTTTCAGCAGCGCAATGGATACGACTGACGGTCTGTAAGCATAGATAAAATTGGATGTTCCGTCTATCGGATCGATCACAAAACATAAACCTTTGCTCATTTTTGCCGTAAACACATCCTGCCCATCCTCTTCCCCAAGAAATGAGGCCTCCGGACAAATCTTGGATAGTTTGTCAATCAAAAATGCCTGTATCTTCTCATCTGTTTCCGTGCAAAAATTTGCATGCCCGGATTTTTCCATGACTTTAGGGTTTGACGCTTCTATCATGATCTTTCCGGCTTCTTTTGCGACCTGCAAGATGTTTTCAAGTATCATATTCACCTCTGCCTCTTTTCTCATATCTATTAGTTTAAATCAAATGCGCTTATGCTCTTTCTTCTACAAATACGCCGGTCAGCATTGGCACCTGAAACCTGTCTGTAAACAGGTCACACTTACACAGCAGTGTATAAAAAATATGCCGTCCCTGTCCTGACATAGATTCATAATTCCCCTGCCCTTTTGCCAGGATCACATCCGCCTTATCCATGATCATTTTGCTCTTTTCCGGGATCATATCATAGATGGTTCCGGCAATCGCCCCTCCGTTATCCACAATGTCCGCAAGGCTTGCCATCCCTGAGTATACGGCATCTTCTATTGTCGCATCATTTAAAACCTCTTTTCCCCTTACCATGGCATAGATCTTCAGCTTCGGAAATCTCTTTTGTATCTGTTCGACCAGAAGTTTATCCAGCACGATCTCACCGCAGTTATCGCAAACCAGCAAAAATGTAGTTCCCTTTTCGCATTCCTTTAAGAACGACTGATATACTGCTTCGTCCTCCTTTCGCATCTTAGTGTCACAAAGAAGGTTTCGGAAAGTTGCCTTATCCACATGATTCATGGCACCAAAATCGATATAATTTCCAACCCTGGACATGACCAGTGCCTTGGCAAGGGGATCATTTGCTTTTTCAATTTCTAAGCGCAGGTCCTCTTCCATCCCGAGGACAAGATCGTTATATTCTTTCTTGACCGCTTTATAATCTGCCCCTTTGCCAAAATACTTCGTATGAACCTGATTAAACAGGTAGACCATGTACGGACTGGTATCCTGTTCTTTCCTGTTATCTAAAAGTTCTTTGATCTCTGCCAGATATGCGGTGTTATCTGTCTTATTCTTTTGTTTGTCATAAAGACACTTTGCACAGCTTTCTGATATTCTCACTTTTCTTGTTCCTTCTTGAATTCTAATTTGAGCCAATTTCTAATCAAAGCCGGTCTAATCTTATCTGTATTAATCTGATCCGGACGGGCGAAAGCAATCGGTGATCTCCAATCTGTCCGGTTCCACATGACAGGTTAAATAGAAAATCGCAACGCCTGCCTTTTGCGCCTCATTAAGCACCTTTCCGAATTCAGGATGTGTGTCTACATTCGCCTTTACCTTCGTTACGCCATCCATCTGGATCACGAAAGCAAGCATCGCCTGATATCCCTCCTCTTTTGCCTTCATCAGTTCGCGGATATGCTTTATCCCCCGCTCGGTAGGCGCATCCGGGAAATACCCGACGCCATCGATCTCCAGGGTACAGCCTTTGACCTCCATCAGGTACTTTTTCTTCCCCTTCTCCATATAGAAGTCAATCCGCGAATCCCCATAGGTGTATTCAGGCTTTACCACATCATACCCCTGTCCGGCAAGCCATTCGCCCGCCACCTTATTGGGCGCCTGGCTGTCGATGTTAAAGAGGATGCCGTTGTTTTTCCGGACCGCGACCAGGTCGTATTTTGTTTTCCGTCCGGGGGAATCCGGTGCAGTCAGCCATACCTCACATCCCGGAATCAATAACTCTTTGCACCTGCCGGTATTCTTCACATGCACTGTTTCCTTATGCCCGTCAATTTCTACTTCTGCAATAAAACGGTTTGGGCGCTTTACAAAAACTGCCTGCGTGATATTTTCATATCTCATATTTTATACTCTTCATCCAGTTTATCCGTAGTTTCCCGATTTCGCATTTTCATATCGGGTTTTCGCCACCTTCCTTCACTGCTTTCACAAACAAAAAGTCCGGCTTATGATACAGGTCAACGTACTCAGGATACTTTTTTACAAGCTCATCTTCCGGATAGGGTTCTTCTATTTTCAGGATCCGAAATCCGTTATCGGCCAGGGTGTTGATCACTGTCGAAAACATTCTGTGATAGATCTGCACGCCTTCCACAAACCAGGTGGAATTCTTTCTTCCTTCCACGCAGTAATCGGCAATATTTGCATAGAGTTTATTGCCGTTCTCATCCCGGGTCCAACGGTCACCCATGCCGGAATAACAGGTTGTCAGCGGATGCTCCTGGGAGAAAAGAAAGATCCCGCCTTCACTTAATAATCTGATGACATTTTTCACGACGCCCTGATAATCTTCAACATAGTGCAGCGCCAAAGAACTGATCGCCACATCAAATGTCCCACTGATGGAACCGATGTCTTCCATGGGTATTTTCAGGTATGTAATAGCAGGATCGCTATTTTCGTTTCGTGCCACAGACAGCATCTTTTCAGAAATATCAACGCCGGTTACCGCTGCCGCACCGCGCCTTACGTAATCAATGCATCGTTCACCGGATCCGCATCCTAAATCCAGCACTCTCTTGCCTTCCAGATTTGGAAGGAGCGAAAACAGCGTCGGGATCTCGAACAGGTTATTCGCATTGACTTCCCGCTCACGAAGTTTCCTGTATCCCTGAAAAAATGTTTCGTTATCAAAGATGTTTTGCTTTGTCATTTTTTACCCCTCACTTAGCAGCGCCCTTATACGCGATGGCATCGATCTGGAACCGGATCCCTTCTCTGATAAAATCAGAGGTAAAGGCCTTTCTTGTCGGATATTTGCCGGCAAAACGTTCTTTGAGAACCGCTGCCAGGAAATTCAGATCATTGATGTCCTTAAACAGGCAATCCATTTTCACAACGGATTCCAGGGTCAGCCCTGCCATTTTCAAACGGTTTTCCAGCACATCGATGGCGCCGTGGATCTGATCTTCGATGGGCTTTCCTTCATTAGCCATACAGTATCCTACAAAGACATAATCCCCTGCTTCAATGATCGTGGAATCTGCCCAAAATTCATCAACTTCAATTCTGTTAATCTCTGACATCTTTTTCCCTCCAATTTATCATTATTATTTCGCCTTCGTATTTTCACATCGGTCTTTCCACTGCCTAATTCATCATGGTTTTTTTCGTTTTTTATACCCTGTGTTTCTTTTCGATGCACACATACGCCACCATAAATCCTATTGTGACAAATACCGTCCCTAAGATCACCGGAATAAACCCGGCTGAATTTTGTTTCAGAAACAGCATCGGGATTCCAAATAGTTCAAATAATGCAGCATACACAAACCAAAGGATCCCGACTGCATGATTATACTTCTTCACATCCTTTACCTTCGGCGCCTCTGCGCCTGCCCAAAAGGACACCGGCTTTTCTGACCGAAAGGACCAAACGCCGATACCGATCAACACGATACAGGTCATGCTCCATATAATAAAACCAACTATCATACGTCTCCATCTCCCTTCCGGTTTGCAGCAGTCATCTTTTCACTTAAAACAATTCATCCAGTAAAATGAAATATCGGATCTTATCCCAATCAGGTTCGATCTCGAGATGCTCGAACAAAGACTCCGGATGGATTCCCGCGATCCACCGAAACATCTGAACCTTTTCCTGATTCTCACTGCTATATCGAGCGATCTTTAGCACAGGATCATCGAAGATCATAACCTGGGAATCGGACTTGCCGATACTGTCGGTCTTATACTCTTTTCCCTCTAATATTTTTTCTATATTTTCCGGCAATTTCAAAACGCTTAAGCCTCCTTTGCCCTCGGTCATCAGAAATACAACATCTTGATCATCAGAAAAATGGCCACTCCAACAAGAGCGAGGATAGCAACAAGCAGGACCACCAAAAAACCATTCAACGCTTTTTTCGCCTGCTCCGGCGCGTGCTCCATGAGATCTGTGTTATATATATCAAATTCTGCCTTCCCATCAGATTCCAATGCGCCGCTTTCTTCCAGTTCGATCGTCTCTGAAAAACGGTTCATGATCCAATTGTAATACAGCTTATAAATCACCGGATAGACGCCCCAAAGCAGGAGCATAAAAAGCAGATAGAATAACGTCTGATTCATCCAGGCATCGATCAGACTTTTGAAACCAAAGATGATAAACACGATGATCCACAGCCTTCCGATAGTGAAATGAAAGCCTTCACTTTTCACGATCATATCCGGTGAAAAAAACACATTGATTTCCTGACCGGCAGAACACTTTGGATCACAGATCACATGTCGGGTCTGACCATCCACCTGCACTTTTGCAAAATAGTAAGAATCTATTTCATAACTTCCTCCGTCCTGCCTTGTGACGGCTTCAATGCGCACCCGTCTTTTCTCTTTCTTCCAAAAAGGATTGATCCAAAGGAAAAAATTAAAAACCAGAATCAAAAAAGCAGCACTGACCACAACCGCTATCAGCAGATTGATACCGGGCCGATCCGTTTCAGCCATCTTCCGTACCATATCGCTCAGTATCTCTAAGACATAAATACCGTTCATTTTATCCCCCTATGCTCATTTGACATGATATCTATATTGTCCTTCAGTAAATTTTTATCATATTGTTTTGCTTTCGGAAGCGGCATTGTTTATTACTCCTTCTTGAATGAACGACTGGTATCTGTCAGTAATACATCATAAGCCGGGGTTTGATTGCAAAGGCCCGTTTTGCCGTTTTCTTCTGTGCGCAGCATATAACTCCTCCGTTGCCAGCGCCATTTTGGTCACTGAAAAATCGCACCTTTCAGGATCCGGATAAATATACCAGGTATCCTTCAGGGTATTTAAGTCAACGCAGTCACCGTATTTGCCCAGATAATCATATTCGATATGGCAGGAATACAGTGACGGGACATTTTTGATCATTTCAAAAGAATCGCCTTCTGTATCAGTGCCCCGAACGGTAAAACCATTCATATTATGGACCATCGTGCCTTCTCCAAGGTGAATGAACTTTTCGGCATTAGGCAGCG
Source organism: Lachnospiraceae bacterium (assembly GCA_017550925.1). Lineage (GTDB taxonomy): Bacteria > Bacillota > Clostridia > Lachnospirales > Lachnospiraceae > RGIG7926. Next base: position 8,046 of record JAFZNL010000406.1, read on the forward strand.
TATCCACTCTGACAGGAAGCTCTCCTGAGGAGTACGTTCCCTCTTCCACCTCTCTGCGGACATTTGCGCGCTCCCATTCGTACCAGTCGGGAATGTGCGAAAACTCTGTCTTACCGTCAAGGGCGCGCAGTTGGCCCAGCTCCGTCATCTCCCACTCTTTTCCGCAGGCGCCGCAGGAAAGGATCTTCCCTTTAGTAGTCATTTTGTGCTCCGCCTTACAGGATGCGCATTGATACAACACTTTATGAAGACCTTCCGCCCGTTTTTTATATGTGACCTTAATGCCCTTTTCCATCTGCCAGGCATAATCGTCATATTGAAAGGCTTCCACGATTTTCCGGTTGACCTCATCGACAGAGGTTTCCGCTAACTCTTCTTTCGTAAAAAGCAGTTTGTATTCCGCCTCCGTGGGTTTTACTCCTCTGTCATGCAGATTCCAGTAAGGTGAATTGATGTGATGACCGTGGCAGATCAGTACCACCACGGGAACGCGAAGCAGCTTGCACAGCTTCCCTAAGGAATCCGGCAGAATGGCTGTCGTTCCGCAGAGAGAGTATCTGGCTTCCGGATAGATGACTGCGATATCGCCGTTTTTGATGGTTCGTGTCAAGTGCCTGACCAGCGTGGGATCACTGGTAAACTTCCGTTTGCAGATGCCGCCCACATTACGAAGCAGTTTTTCACGCCCGATAAATCCGTCGATGGCCACAACGTAGTTGGCACGCATGGGAAAGATTGCTTTCGTTGCCACCTTAAAATCCATAAAGGCGTTATGATTGCACAGCAAAACAAAGGGAGCTTTCAGGTCTTTTGTCCCTTCCCGGTGTAAGATATTTCTGTGTTTGATCACATCCGGCAGGCTGAGCATAAGCATCAACGGCATCAGATACCACTTCGTCCTGACCGGCGGCAACGTCATATCAAAACGTTCAAATTCTTTTTTCATTCGTATCCTCGAATTTATAAATAGTTTATCGACCTGGTTTTTTATATCGGACTTTATACTACTGAATGTATTACTTGTTATTGGCTCCGTTATTTATATCGGACTTTATACTACTAAATTTATCAATCGTTTATCGGCTCCGTTTTGGAACTCTATATTACCAGGGTACAAATTCACCGCCGATCACATCACGGATCTTTGGATCTGACAGGATGCCGTATTTTTCCGGATGCCTGTATTTATCTCCCATGATATCCCCGCTCCTGTGTGTTCTGAGCATATCCAGATCCAGCGTGGCAACATACACGCCCGGATCACCGGGGGCCTCGAAAACGCACATATCCCTTGCGCCCGGATCTTCCCGCCTCCAGGGAACGCCGTCAAATAAGGTGGAGTGTCCGTTGCAGTCCGGCTGCCCTTCGGGATAATTGCAGGTTGCTACAGCCACCATATTTTCATAGGCTCTTGTCCTAAGCGCCGCCAGCCGGTTGATCTCCATGGGGCAGGCATTGGGTGCAAGGATCAGTTCTGCACCCTTCATCATCAGGATCCTGGCACTTTCCGGAAACTCCCTGTCAAAGCAGATCATGGAACCAAACTTCACCGTTCCTCTTCCAAAATCCAGGTCTGTCACGTAAAAATCCTCTCCGGCATCCAGCACCACTTCATCAGAAAACGCACAGGTGTGGACCTTGGAATAGTGAAGGATTTCCTTCCCCGTCCTGTCAAAAAACAAAACCGAGTTCAAAGGTTTTGGATCATGTTCTTCTAAGAAAGTGATACCGATGGCCATTTCGAGCTCAGCAGCCAGCGACTGGAATGCCTTGATAAAATCACAGTCCTTTGAGATGGCAAGTTTTCGTATTTCTTCCTCATCCTGGGGAAGAAAGTATCCGTCGCTCCACATCTCCGGAAACAGTGCAACATCTGATCCCTTTTCCTTCGCCTCGACGCAGGCTTTTTTTCCTGCCGCAAGGTTCTCACTTAAATCCTTCCCTGGAAGGATCTGCAGAAACGCGATTTTCATCTCCATATTTACGCCCCCTGATCTACCAGTCGTTATTATCTTCGAAAGGAGCCGGTTTTCCGGCTCCTTTCAACAATGCTTATTGCACTGACTTTAGTTGTATTTCAGTTCTGTAAGCGCCCAATCATC
>JAFZNL010000044.1 GCA_017550925.1 Lachnospiraceae bacterium
CTTCGCCGCGTGCCTTAAAATCATAGGAGCGACACAAAAAAGTTCTGTATTCTTTTTCATTTATCACTATGTCTGCGTTGGCTATTTACCAACTTGTGGTTGATATTTATAAATTCCCGAAGCTTTTTGCCCCGGTCTTTTAATGGCATTAGCCTGATACCTCTACCTGATCTAATTCAGGCTACATTCAGTCTTACGACTTTCTCTTTTTCTTTGATTGCAAGATCTTTGTATCCCCCTGCCTTTATGATCTGATAGGCAGCGTTTACATCGGCGTTGATCATCGTTCCCTTGTTGCTTTTGAATATCCCTCTTTTTACCCGGCGTGTAGCATCGTAAAATATCTTTTCAGGGCGTTCGCCATCGAGATAACTGGTCCCACTTGTGTAACTTTCTTTCACGACACTTACCCTGATGCCGGCAACCTGCGCTTTATAGCATATCATATCGATCAGCATCCTATATGGGATGGATACGAAGGTCTGGTTTGTTCGTTTTCCCAGGTCCACATTCTGTTTCCATCCTCTGTTGTTGCCGATGATGATATGGCTCACGTCGTTTATTTTTGCGATCTCTATAACCTTGCGGCTTGCTTTATGGAGATAGTCCTTTACCTTGTTGTTTCGTTTTTCTGTCAGGTGTTCCATCCTGTTTGTGATATCCAGGCGGTTACTTTTTTTGGCGACCTCCTGCAGGAGGGCTTTTCTTTTATTGTAATATCTGTTGATCGACTTCAGCGGGCGTCCGTTAATGATGGCCGGTGTACCTCCTGTTGAAAAACTTGCAGTGACCAGGTTGTCCACACCAAGATCGATCCCCATGATGCTTCCTCCTTTTTTGGTATTTTCCGTTTCCTGTTCATACATGAGCATGATACGGATGCTGTTTTTGTCAGTCCTGACGCGGATCTGCCGTACAGCCTTGTGCTTTGCTTTTATCCTGATCTCTTTTAAGAATCCCGGCATAGCGATCCGGCCATCCTCATTGATGGAGAAGTTCTGGCTTGTGATCACGAGGCTGTCGCGCCCCTTCATCGGATCCAGGTATCCCGGTTTTCTGGGTCTGCCCAAGAATTTATCAGGATTCCTCTGATATTCTTTTTGAGCTTGATAAAAAGACTTCCATTGCCTGCATTTTTCCTGAATACAGATTTGGCTGCAGGTCGCATAGGGCATTGCCCTGTAAACCTCCCATGTCTTCATATACCAACTGAGAAAATACGCATCCGCAACAAAACCGTTATCCGCACAAATAAGTTTCAGCCTTTTCTTTTCGTCCCTCCCGTCATTGTAAGTATCGATGGCTTTATTCGTATTTTCAATCAGCTCCTGCTCCCAGAGATCCGGGGTCTCTCCTTTTTTCAGTTTCTGATGGATCCGGTAGCACTGGCAGATCAGGTATTGCACCGAGTTTGAGAGGCTTTTTGCACGGTAGCAGTATGCATCGATCTTTTTGAAAAGTTCGCTATGTTTGCATCGTTTTATCTTATGGTTTTCAGTCAGTATCACGATATCCAGCCGCCTCCTTTCCTGCATTTTTCAAAAGAAATATTTTTCTCGCATTGCAATCATGCAGCGACAGGCAGGGATGGACGGCGTGGGATATCTTGCCCATATCTTGTAATCCTGGCACACAGAATCTGCCCCCATAACTGACTAAAGAAAGACTCTGTATTTCTGTGATTTCCGGATAATAGGTCATTCCATATGATATAATTGCCAAGGTACTTTGTCGATACCCCATGGAAGCCACGGATGAAATGTTTCAGCCGATTATGATAGGCGTTGATCCGCTGGATCCCATAGTTTTTTCCTTCTTTTGAGATCGTGCGGCAGTCAGCATCCATCTGTATCAGATGTAGTTCATTCAACCCTGCCAGATTCAGATAGGCGCGCTCTTTGTCCGTACACAAAACCGCATGCGGAGCGATCTTTTCTTCGAAAATGTCTGTGATGCAATCGGAACTGATCTTTCCAAGTTTTCCCGGTTTTGCATAGGAAATGCCGCTATCATTGACGGCGCAAGGAACGCAGACTTTCTCTGCTGAAAGCCCCTTAGCATGAACATCGTTCCCACGCTTATGTGCCATGCGAGGCATGGAAAAATCATGGCTTCTTTTATGGTTACCTTTAAATGACACATTGAAAAAAGTCTCATCCGCTTCCACAACACCGGTCAGATAGGTTTTCTCTGTCAATTCACTTAATGTATCCAATATCTTGTGCCGCCAGGTAAAGGCAGTGGATACAGAAATTCTGCATTCCTCTGAAGATTGCTTCAGCGTTTTTTGATCCAACATACATTTTAAGTATGCTGCCCAAACAGAAATGGACTTTCGGGTGCGAGAGGTGATTGAATCGGAACTTGCGATAAAAGATCTGTGACAGTCCCGGCACAGGAACCGTTGGATACCGTCTTTCCTCTTCCCGTTTTTTACGACATGTTTTCCTTCGCAGTAGATACAATAGCCCTCACCCTCAAAACGTGTTTCTATCAAAAATGATTGCGTGTCATCTGAGATCGTAATATCATTTGAGATGGTAGTATAAAACACAATACGGTCACTGAATGACAGGCTGTTGTATGAAGTTATGACATCTTTCAGTTCTGACATATGTGCGGCCTCCAAAAGAACTAATGTTCGATATTTTTATTGTATCGAACATTAGTTCTTTTGTCAACCATAAAAAAGAAAATAGCCTCTGCGTTTATTAGGACATAGTGGAGATGCTCGATGCCAAGCAGATCCATTATACGTCCGGCGATGATCTCGTTTACGCATTCATGACCGATGATGCCCATTTGGCTGTCATAATCCGAAAGCTTGTAATACAGCTTTTTTTCTCCGGTATCATCATATGCCTTCAGAAAGGAACCTGCAGTTCCTGAGGATTTTTTTGTATTGGTCCAGTTCAGATACCTGAGATCCTGAACATCTTTTATAATATCATTCATAATAACACTCATTCATACACTTTGCGCAGATTAGTTTACGACGGTCAAGTAAATAGCAACATAATGCTTGACATGCGTCAATAAATATGCGCAGCTGTGCGCGCCTGATTCTTGACCGGCACGTGCGTCGCTTGCTGCTGCAGGGGGCAGGTTTTTTTTAATGGGGATCGCCTTACTCTCCACGCCGGTGTTTACCAGATTGATGACTACCGAAGAATTCGGCACTTATACAGTTATAATGTCATGGGTAGAGGTCATTTCTTTGTTTGCAACATTGAATCTGGTGGGCGGTTCTTTTCAGCAGGCACTCGTGAAATTCAACGATCAAAAGAATGATCTGATAGCTTCGATCGCAGGATTGGGAACAACGGTTTCCCTGATCACTCTTGGTATATATTTCCTTCTTAAGCGATGGCTGGATCCGCTGTTCGGTTTTGGCGGCTTGATCTTTACCTGTATTGTCATCCTTTCATGGGCCGGGCTTATGTCTGATATATGGACAGATTATCAGAAGATCGAGTACAAATACAAAGCGAAGATCTTTGTTTCGATCCTGGTGGCGGTAGCGGAGACTCTGATAGGAATAGCCGCCGTTTACATGGTGCGGCAGTATAAGGGTGAAGTAAGGTTTTTTACTGTTGTAAGCGTGAAAACAATAATATACGGCAGCTTTTTTGTTTACTTCATGACAAAGGGGAAATTATATGATAAGAAACTCTGGCGTTATTTCCTTTCGCTGAGTATCCCGCTCCTGCCGCATTATCTGACCGGGATAGTATTAAACCAGAGTGACCGAATAATGATAAAAAGCCTTATTGGGGAATCTGAAGCCGGTATATATGGCCTTGGAAGGAATCTTGCATGGATGCTATGGCTGGTAACAAGCGCGATCATATATTCCATGAAACCGTGGCTGTATAAAAGGATCAAGGCAAAGGAGCTTGATGGTGTAGGGAAAAATATATACGTGATGCTTGCGCTGGTTGCCGTGGCAGGCACCGGTATTGTATTGGTGGCACCGGAAGCTTTATACATTCTGGCTCCCATAGAATACAATACAGCAGCGTCGGTTATCGCCCCGTTAGCAGTTAGTGTGTATTTTATCTTTATGTATGAGCTGTTCAGCTGTTTTGAATTTTATCACGAAAAAACTGGGATGATAACCATTGCATCACTGATGGCCGGGATATTGAACGTAGTACTTAATTATGTATGTATCAGGAGATTCGGATGGGTTGCCGCAGGATATACCACGCTTATATGTCATGCCTGTCTGGCAATAATACACTATGCAAATATGAGTGAGATCCTGAAAAAGTCAGGTGACA
>JAFZNL010000045.1 GCA_017550925.1 Lachnospiraceae bacterium
CTTCCGGTATGGAATGGAAATGAATTTAAGATAAACAATATTGACATCATCGACATTATTCAGATAGCAAGTTTTATAATCGCTGTGATAAATCTGTTCTTGATATCTGTAAAGAAAGATGTTAAAAACCAAACTATATTTTCAGTGGTTATGGCTGTTTCTGCTTTTTTTACCTGCTTCTTTGGTATCTTTTTTGTAGAGAAACTAATGGGCATACCCCTATTTCCGCTACAAGATTAAGTGCAAATTCTGATTTATAGCAGGAACACATATGTAAAAGGGATATGTTTTTGGGGATCGGAAAAACCGATCCTTTTTTATGCTCATTTTGCTGCCGCTGATCATTTGCGGCACAGACCGTCATGCATCCATATCGGGAAAGAATATCCGGATTATAAAATAAATATAAATTTTGCCTTTTAGTTTCGGATTAGGCTGAGTGGCGGACCACTTACTTTATGAAAGGAAAAAACCATTTATTTTTTGGAGGTGACCAAATGAATACTGAACTCAGAAAACTGCAGGCGGCTGTCTATGACCTTGAGTGTGCATCCTCGGATATACGCGATAAAGGGCTCATAAGTGCGGTAGAAGGAGTGATCAAGTCTTTTGATGCCCTTAGCTTCATACCTCTCGATGCTCATCAATACCATCTCTTCAGGCAACAAAACGTGTTTTATGCGCATTTCCAGCTTTAGTTGACAGATTGCAAGCCTGGGATGGTAGCCTGCAACCGCTGTCTATCGTATCGTTATCTCATCAAAAGAAAAGGAGATTTGGGTATGAAGATCAAAAAAGCAATACGTGTAACGGGAAAAGTGATACTGGTGATCATCTGCACAGCCATAGTTTTTTTGACAGGCCTTTGCGTGGTCCATCAGTCAAAGCTTAAAAAGGAACGGGCGATGATCAAGCATATCGCCGGGCAGTATGCAGAGGTTGATGGGCACAATATCAATGTATATACCGAGGGCGATGGAGAAAAGACGCTTGTGTTTTTAGCGGGATTCGGAACCCCTTCGCCGGTTTTCGACTTTAAACCTTTATACAGTAAGCTGACCAGCCGATACAGGATAGCCGTGATCGAAAAGTTTGGTTATGGTTACAGTGACGAATATGAGGGAGACCGGTCTTTAGATACGGTAGTCCGTCAGAACAGGGAGGCGCTGAAAGTATCGGGGATAGAAGGGCCGTATATACTTGTACCTCATTCTGCAGGAGGTATTGAGGCAATATGGTGGGCTGATCATTATCCTGAGGAAGTAGAGGCCATCATAGGTCTTGACAGTAATGTGCCGGAGCAGTATGACGTGTACCGGACACCGGTGGATTTTGATACTGCTGTGCCCAAGGATGTAGATGAATGTATAGCCTCCATGGCGGGATACGACTTTCTGAACTATACCATCGGCCTTATCCGTTTCATGCCCATGCCGCCGGCAGCTTCATCAGATGCCCTGACATCTGATGAAAAGGAGCAATATACAGCTCTGGGGTATGTTATGTATTGCAAAGGTGCAAGCGCAACCTTCCAAAGAGAAACCATCATGACGGATAAAGCCTTGAAAGATATGCGCGAGTATCATGACGGGCCGATACCGGATGTGCCCACACTGTTCTTTGTATCTGACGGTTCTGTGATGAAACAGATAATGGATCCCGGGGATTGGGTAAAGATCCACGAAAACTACATTTCGCGGGTCAATAAAGGCGAGTTGGTCTGTCTGGACTGCGGCCATTATGTTCATGCGGAAAAGAGTGACGAAGTTGCTGCATCTATGATATCATTTATAGAAGGACTTTCGGAGGAAACTAAATGATCTTATCTGAAAAAATAACCGAATTGAGAAAAAGAAACGGTCTCTCCCAGGAAGAATTCGGTGCCAGAATAGGAGTCAGTCGCCAGGCGGTCTCGAAATGGGAAATGGCGCAGACTACACCGGATGTTGCAAAGGTGCTTGCAATGGCAGAAGTCTTTGAAGTACCTGTGGATTTCCTTCTTAAGGACGAATATGACCTGTCATATTTAAATGCCAAACCTGCGGCAGCTGAGATCAAGGAGCCTGCCCCTGCAGAAAATGACCGCTATATGTTTTCTTTGGAGGAAGCTCAGGAATACTTTAAGGACATAAGACAGAGTACAAAGAAGATCATACTGGCAATAATCCTGTTCTTTATTTCACCATTTGCAGGGATCTATCTTACGGTTACGGAAGATGAAAAACTGGGAATCCTGGGAGTTATCATACAGATCATCTTTCTGATAGGAGTTGCGATCTGCATCGTATTAGCGGTGTGGCAATTAAAGGGGTATAAGCACATAAGATCCGCAAAGACGGAGCTTGCCTATGGAGTTAAGGGTGTTGCGGAAGAGTATAAGAAGAATTTTGAGCACACTCATCTGATCGGTATAATAATAGGCGTGATCCTGATAATAGCATCTGTAATACCCATGATGGTGTGTGCCTTGTTTACAGAAGAAGACATTATCATCGTTTCATGTGCCGCTCTTATGCTGCTGATGCTGGCGGCAGGAATATCCTCTGTGGTATACGTATCTTTGATAAACAGTGGATACGCCCGGATCATCAGGAAGATACACAACTGAAATTTTTTGAGAGTTTTTGAAAAAAGTTGTTGACATATAAAAAACGGTGTGATATTGTATGGTCCAGAGGGAAGTGCCTGTCC
>JAFZNL010000407.1 GCA_017550925.1 Lachnospiraceae bacterium
CCGAAATCCGCCGCCCAGCAGCCCCATTGCAAGAAGAACTGCCGAGACGACAAGTATCGCGATCCTGATAGTCATCTTTTTATTCACCGATCGCATTTTTATACTCCTTGTACTGATAATCAGCGTCCATGGCACCGACAAAGATGCTGGATATCACGCCCTTTTTCACCACCAGCGTATAAGGGATTCCCTCTGTCGGATAATAAGTTTCAATCCTGCCGTCTTCATCGTATCCGATGTTGAATGTATATCCGTTTTCTGATACAAACTGATCGACGGTGCCTTGATCTTCCATGCAATTGATGCAGACGATTTCCAAATCCTCTATATTGTCATCTTTCAGCATCTCAAATGCCGGCATCTCTCCGACACATGGTCCGCACCAGCTAGCCCAGAAATTGATGATCACGGTTTTATCATCATAGTCAGACAGCTTAAATGATCCGCCGCCGCTCAGCTGCGCGGTAAAATCAGGCGCGATATCTCCCTCTTCCAGGATTACGACCTCCCCTTCTCCTGTGTCTGCATTGGCTCTGCCTGACAGATCCGGAGTATCCGACTCTACTTCGGTATCTTCGCCTGCATCTTCATCTGCCTCTGTATCACCTGTGCCAACATCAGCATCTTCGTCTAACTCTGTGCTTTCCGACTCTGCAGCAGACTCATCCGCATTTCCTGCATCCGCATCTTCCACCCCGGAACTATCCTCTGTTTCAACGGCACTCTCCGATTGCTCAGGTATTGTCTCTTCTTCTCCACAGGCTGTGAATACAGCCATGATCACAACAGCTCCCATGATTGTTAATAATGTCTTTTTTCTGCTCATCTTTTCTCCTTTTCCAAATATACCTCAAGCGCTTTATACTCGCGCTTGTACAGTCCGTATACCGCGATATCGCTCTCATGGTAGTCTTCATATTTCCCGCTCCATCACTGCATGCCGATCAGAAATCCGCCACAGTCAGACGATTCGAGAACGATGTCCCAATTGTACCACAGATATTGTTTTTTGGGTAGTAAAGAACCCCGTGCAATACAAACGACAAGAAACTGCCGTCTTTCGACAGCAGCTTCTGCAAAAGTGTGATATGTAACCCCGCATCTATGATATTGCTCAGCTCCCAATGGAAGCAAGCTGTGCTTCTACCAGTTCCCTCTTTTCAAACAAGACGCAGCCTCCCTTATGGTCATCCGCCAGGATATCCTGGTCCTGAAGGGCGCCAAACAGTTTTGAATGCATCGCATCACTTAGGGATGAATCCCTGACATTGACATCCGAGTAGGGTGAAAACGGGCAAGGCTCTGCGCCTCCATGGGAATTGATATGGAAAAATCCCCTGCCTGCAGCAATACATCCGCCGGAACTTTTTTCATCTCCGGGGAAAGATACGATCACCATATCCTGCTGCTCTGATCGGATCCTGTCTACTTCGCCAAGCAGATGGTCTCTCTGCTCGTCTGATAAAGCAAGCTCTGTACTTTCCTCTGTCACAGGTACATATTCAACATAGATCACCAGCTTACAGCCCCGGGCTGAAAGCGTCCGCAGGAACGCATCAGAAGTGACCTCTTTCAGATTCTCCGACGTGACGGTGACTGAAGCTCCGAAGATCAGATCCCTGTCTGACAGGTCATCCATAACGCCGATGATCTTGTCATACACGCCTTCTCCGCGTCTTGCATCCGTCTTGTCCCTGTCTCCTTCTATACTGATCACCGGGATCAGATTCCTGTGCTGATCAAAAAGATCCAAATAATTCTCGCCGATAAAAGTGCCGTTCGTAAACACCGGGAATAATATCTCAGGCTTCTTTCCGGCTTCCTGCATCACGTCCCACCGAAGCAGCGGTTCCCCGCCGGCAAGGAGGATAAAGCTGACGCCAAGCTCCTGGGCCTCATCAAATACCTTCTTCCATTCCTCTGCGGATAACTGGTCAACCGGCTTTTGATCGGTGGTTGCATCATTACATCTGGAATAACAGCCAGCGCAGTGCAAATTGCAGCTGGAGGTGATGCTGGCGATCAGAAACGGCGGAATATGTTCTCCCGCCTCCTTTGCCGCGGCTCTCTTTTTTGACGCCTTTTTGCTTGCAGCGGCAAACTTCAGCATATATGCGCTCTCCCGGGGATTTTTCACTGTCGCGCGCAGTGCATCGGCAACAACACGCTCCACACCCTTTGTCATATATCCCTGAATATCAAAGCTTGTATCCATAAAGAATCGCTCCTTATTGTAATCTTTTATGCTATTATATTGCATACAATCTATATTGTCAAGAAAAAAGTGCACCCGGTTCAGAGTGCACTTAAAAACTGCTCAATCTGCTGATTTACCTGCTCCGGCTGGTCATCATTTGCATTATGCGCCGCATCCCTGATCCAGGTAACGGTTATCCCTAAATCCTGTGCCCACTGTCTGTTATAATGCTGAACCTTTCCGGTCTTATCATACTCTCCAACGATCAGCATCACAGGGCATTCGATCTTCAGGTCGCAGTTATCCTTCAAAAAGCCTGCAAATCCGATCCCCATCAGGTGGCAGAGCTCTTTTTTCTCGTAAAAAGACAGCATCTGCAACATGTTCTGATAGGACCGCTCCGTCCGCGTGCACTGCTTTGCCACTGCTTTTCTCAGTGATTTGTCCGGATACAGAGCTGACATCCACTCGATCTGATCCAGCCACCATCTATCGGATTTCGAGTAATACTTTTCGCCAAAGGGCGTGCTGTCAACGGAGACAAAGGCTTTCACATATTCCGGGAACCTCTTTAACACGGACTGGGTGATAAAACCGCCCATGGACTGTCCGATAAATACCGCCTCTTTTACATCATTTTCTTTCAGGACCGCCACCGCATCCTTCGCCGCTTTTTCATAGGTAAAGTCTGCGTAAGGGCGGGATAAGCCATGGGCAGGGGCATCCCAGGTGATCACATTATAGTTTTTCGCAAAATGCTCTATCTGGCCGACAAACAGATCATGGCTTGCTGTCAGACCATGCAGGAAAAACAAAGTCATCCGGTCAGGTAACATCTGGTCTGTGATCCAATAGTGAACATTGCCGTATTGTGTTGTCAGCACTTTTTCAATCATTGTTATCCCCTTCATATGTTACGTATGTGCTATACTCTGCCATCGCTTGAGAACAAGCGCATTTTCTCCTCAACTACCTTTCGCACAGCATTCGTCTCATACTCTGCCAGGTCAAAAGCGTTATTGACTCCGGCGTTGATCCCTTCCTGCATGCCCTGCACCTGTGCTTTGTTGATGTCCGTAAATATATTGACTTTTGCGATGCCTCGTTTGATCGCTTCCCTGAAATCATCATCCGACAGTCCGCTGCCGCCATGCAGTACCAGTGGAACGGGAACTGCTTTTGCGATCTCTGATATTCTGTCAAAATCAAGTTTCGGCGGGAACTTATAATCTCCATGCGCATTTCCCACTGCTATGGCAAGGGCATCGACGTGCGTGCGCTCGACAAAATCCGCTGCCGCTGCCGGATCGGTATAATAATCTTTCGGATCTGCAAGCTTGCCTGCCCCTTCATTATCTCCTACATGGCCGAGCTCTCCCTCAACCGTCACACCAATGGAATGTGCGATCTCCACCATTTGCGCAACCCGCCGGACATTTTCTTCATAAGGCAGCGTTGAACAGTCATACATGATGGAGGTAAAACCCGCATGCATCGCTTCCATGCATTTTTCAAAAGTCAGTCCATGGTCATAATGAAGCACCACCGGAACTTTCGATGCCGCTGCCCTTGCTTTTACCATGGCAGCCACTTCTTCAATACTTGCCGCTTTCAGCAGGATTTCCGCGGTTCCCATGATAACAGGTGCTTTCAGGCTCTCTGCTGCATCCATGATGGCATTTGTCATTTCCAGGTTGATCGCATTAAACAGACCCACTGCATAATGCTCTTTTTGTGCCGGCAAAAGTACGGCGTTCATATTGACAAGCATATCGGTCTCCTTTGCGTATAATTACCAGGCTTTCTCCCAGCCTGCATCAATCTTCTTTCTGATCTCTGAGAGCTCCTGCAATCCGCTGACCGCATCGTATGACATGCAGCAAAGCGCTCCTGCTCCGGCTGCATTTTCGATTGCTGTCTCCGGCCCGCTGCCTTCCAATATGCTGGTCAGAAAAGCAGCTATGCACGTATCACCCGCGCCGGTTGCCGATACCACTTTATCTATTTTGTAGCTCTTTTCAAATTTGCAAAAGCCGTTCCATTCCTCCGCCTTCAGCTCCAGCCTGCTGCCCACCTCATCCATCTTTTCAGACGTCATAAAAAACAGACCGGGCGCACCGCATTTGATGAGAACAGACTTTGCTCCCAGATCCAGGCATTTTTGCGCAAGCGGGCGGATATCCTCATCTTCCTTCAGCAATCCCGTTATATCGCCGTTTCCTGCCCTTTCAAGCAGCCCGTCATATAAAGGCCGGTCCAGCATAAAACACAGTTCCTCAAAACTCGGCACAAAGAAATCCACGAAAGGAAGGACTCTTTTCAGAATCTCCGTCCAGTCAGTCATGCCTGCATCACTTGCCGCATCCACAGCCGCCATATCCAGGCTTGTTGCGATACCCTTTTCCTTCATCCGGCGGAGCATATCGACAAGATTCCTGCCATTTTCTTCATACATTTTCTTCATCAGCGTGGGATAACCGAAATGAAACAACGCCACGTCATTTAGCGCGCTTTCCGGGATCTGCGCTCCGTCAAATGTATCGTTGGCTCCCGGACAATGCAGGAAAACCCGGTCGATCCCCGGCGCCGCGATCACAACAGAGTAACTGGTAATGGCGCCATCCTCAACGATCAGGTCCCCGCAGGCATCATGCCGGCTTAAGATATCTCTTATCATGCCGCCGAAGGCATCGTTTCCCACTTTCCCGATCAGCCTCACATCCGCACCAAGCTTTTTCATGCCCAGACCGGTATTTGCAACCGCTCCCCCGGTATGAACATCCGGCGCCGACATTTGGATCAGTTTGCCGGGTTTTAAGATATCGCCCAGCTCTTCAGCCTTTACTGTCTGATCTGTAAACACCGGCGTGATATCGATACAGATATGCCCTGCTACAACAGCTTTCTTTTTCATGGCTTAGCCTTTCTGAATTTACCAATAGTTTTCGGCTCAGTATTTTCATACCGAGCTTTATACTACCATGTATCAATAGTATTTCGACTCGATATTTAAATATCGGGCAATGCAATACCGACCATGCGTCCTAATGCCTGTCATTATAGTCATAAAAAAGCTCGTCCAATAGCGCATCTATCCCGGACTCATCTCCGAGTGCCGCCCGGACCAGCGTCCCCGCATTTTGGATCATCAGTTTGAAATACAACCAGTCACCCATATCATCATACTTGCGGGTGGAATTGATCAGCACGTTTTTCCTGAGGGTCGTATATTTCTTTCCCTGCTTCTTTCCATACGCCTTTAATAACTTTGCGGTTGCAACATCCTCCATCGCCTTCCTGTCCACAAAACCGCCGATGGCGTCGAAGGTTTTCTTTTCCGCCCAAAAAATCCCACTGTATAAGCCCGTGATGGCAAAAGAAACCCTGCACATCATATCGTTACACCAAAGTGGGAATGAATACCGTTCAAAACGGATAGGTGCACCGCCCCCGATATATTTTCCGCTTTTCAGTAGTGTATGGATTTCCCGGAGCGTGCCTTTTGTCATCCGGTTGTCCGCATCGATGGTCACGATGATGTCACCTCTTGCCGCATCGATTCCCGTATTCCGGACTTTTGCTATGCATCTGTCTCCATTTGTCAAAACCCGCGCACCGAGCTTCTCTGCGATTGCCCCGGTCCTGTCTGTGCAGCGGTTGCAGACAACGATGATCTCTACCTTGCCATGAAAGTATGCTGCCGCTCTTTTGACAGATCTGATAGAGCGCCCTATGTATTTTTCCTCGTTATGTGCCGGTATGATGACTGAAATGTATGCCCGCATAGGATGCCTCATTTCTTCCTGTTTTTCAGTTCCTCTTTTTAAGTTATTCATGTGTGATCGCCTGTAGCATATATTCATCAAGATCAGCTTTATGACCCTTGGGTTTTCCCCTGTCAAATACCCTCTTAGTATACCATGCTACTGCCACATCGTCATCATTGAGTTTTTTTCAATTCAGCTTCATCTCAAAATCCTACAAAGTTTTTCATCAAAAATCCGACATATCACAAATACCGTATCGCAGTTACATTTCGTTGCTGTTTCATTCCGGCATTTTCACCCTTCAAACCGGATATACAGATAACCTTCATCGAACTTTGCACCTGCTATATCCATGCCTGAAAATGCACGGGGCACCGGGAATCTGCGCAGTTCATTTTTCACGCCGAGCACCAGTTCCTCCCTGTCCTGATTTAAGATCAGCTCCTCTTTCCTGGCAAAGGGAAGATAAATCTTCAGTGTGCTTTCTTCGTTTTGCACTGTATAGATTTCCTGCTTGAACAGCACTTCATCAGGATCCGTTTCACCGAAGATATCCGCTCCTGCCTGCGAGAGCACATCGAGTGTCCGCAATTCCTTCGGAAGGAGTTCCACGTAGAATCTGGGCACTTCACTGAAACATTCACTGATCTCGTCAAGCCCTTCTTTCTGCATCTTCATCCATTTGGAAAAATACCCCTCCATAGCCTTTTCCGGATAAATATGATTCACGATGACAGCATCCACGTTATATCCGTATAAATACAGACAGGTGAAATTTCGTTTCGCTTCACTGATGACGATTTTCTCCGGGGTGGTGACAACCCGCAGGCTGACCACGTCTTTATCCAGCATCAACTTTTGCAACCGCTGCAATTTGTCCATCAGACGCTCGATATCGTCAAAAACGCCATCGCCGGGCATGGGCACCTTCATCATTTTTTCCACAGCAGGACCTACCGCCTTCACGCCTTTCCGTTTCATCGGAAGTACCTTTTCGATCATCGATGAAAACCGTTCCGGATACTTCAAAAGGGAAAGGGTTTCCCCGGTCGGTGCGCAGTCTACAATGATGGTATCATAAAGTCCGCTTTCATACAGATCCAGGATCCTGCTGAGGGAGAATAACTCTTCCAGTCCCGGAAATACCAACAGTTCTTCCGTTTCAATGCCGCTGCCGCCCTTTAGTGTCAGCAGTTGCTTAAAATAATCTTTCAGATTACCCCAGGCCTTTTCTCCTTCTTCCACAGTATCGATCTCCATAGCCTGCAGATTTTCTGTGATTTTTGTCGGCTCCTTTTCTACCTTTACGTCAAAGGAATCTCCGAGACTATGCGCCTGGTCTGTGCTGACGATCAAAACCTTCTTGCCGCTCTTTGCGATCCTGACAGCCGTTGCCGCTGCCATGCTTGTTTTTCCTACGCCGCCTTTTCCTGTATAAATGATGATTCTCATATCGCAATCCTCCTACTCAATCGTGACCTTCCTGACACCGTCGCTTTTCTTTCCCTTCTGATTGATTTCCGAACTTCCGCTGTCTGCGCTGCTACCGGCCGCATTGCTGCTGCCTGCATTGCCAAATCCCGCATTACCAGATCCCGATGCCGCAAATCCCTTGCAGCATTCCTTTGCTACAAAAACGGTTGCCTCATTGAACATCTCCTTCAGTTCTCCCGCGATCACATCGATATGTTTCTCTGCCCCTTCGGGAAGCAGCTCCATAATGGCTTTTTTCTGATATTCTCCGGCTCTTCTTAATCTATCTTTCATCTCATTTGTTAGCATATGCTTACTCTCCTTTCGTTTCGGCTACCATCTGTATCTGACGGGTTCTATCCAATATTCCCATCCTTTTTTTACTCGCCACTTGGCACGAATCGGATCTCCAGCCTTCCATCTTCGAATGCAGCACCTGCCACTTCATAGGTTCTAAGGATATTCGGCAGCGGAATGTTACGTTTCATATTTCCTGTTCTGATCACGATATCCGTCGCTGCCTGATACAGATCGATCTCCTTCTTGTTCGCCCCCGGCATTGCCACCGAAAGCATGTAGCCATCTTCCGTTTTTTCAAAGTGTTCTCGTTCCGTCAGGATCTTCGTTTCAAATACATCCTCGCTTGTGAGCACATCTTTTACGATTCGTTTGATATTCTCCACACCTCGCAGTTCCTCGTCATACCATGGAATCTCGTAGATCGGCAAGGCTGAAAATGTATCTTTCAGTGCCGCGATAAACTCACTCTGGATGACGATCCACTCACCAAAAAAGTCATTCGAAATATCCTTTGGCAAAATCCTGTTAATGAAAAGTCCGTCCACATTGAAGTTATACAGGTTTAAATACATGTAGTTTCTCTTGGTTTCTTCCACCACCATTTTCTCCGGCGTGGTCACAATGCGAATGCTGGTGATGTCCCGGTCTTTCAGCAGTTCCTGCAGCCGGATCAGCTTCATATACATCTTCTCGATATCGTTCATCGCCTGTTTATTCGGCATCTCCATCTTAAACACACTCTTGGAGATGGGTGAAAGAACCCTGACTCCCACTTTACCAATAGGGAAGAGTTTTTCCATGTACCAGGAAAGCAGCTCCGGAAACTTCAAAAGGGATAAAGTCTCGCCTGTGGGTGCGCAGTCCACGATGATCCGGTCATACTTCCCGGATACGTAGATATCCGCGATCCGAAGCAGGGAAAACAGCTCTTCACTTCCCGGCAGGACGCCGAGGGCTGACAGATCCATGCTGCCGTTATCGGTCATGATACTGCCGATGTACTTCATCACTTCCTGATAGTCATGCTCCATCACATACTGGGGATCGATCTCATACAGATCCAGATTCGGCATCACATTCTCGATTTCCCTGTCCAAATGCTTTTCGAAAATATCGCCGAGGTTATGCGCCATATCCGTGCTGACCAGCAAAGTGTTCTTGCCTGTCTCCGCGCTCTTTACCGCATGTGCTGCTGCCACGCTGCTTTTTCCCACGCCGCCTTTTCCTGTGAAAATGTATATCCTGCTCATATCCTATCCTTTCTGCCGCTATCCGGTTCGGCTTACACATCTTCGTGTTCTTATCTCATCAACTTACTTTTTTGCCTGTCTATATTTCGATTTCCGAATACTTCCTCTCTCGAAGTATTTATCTTTTTTGTGGGCAGCTTGTTCGCTGCCCTTTATCTTTCTTTTATTTACTCTATCTTGACTCTATCTATACTATAGTTTACTGAAATGCTGATCTTCTTTCATCTTATCACTCGATCATAATCTTTCTAACCTTCGTTTTGGTTTCTTTTTGTTCTTTCTGCTCCTTCTCCTCTTTCAGCACTTTCTTGACCTTGGTCATCATACCCTGGAGCAGTTCCATCTCCTCTTTCGTCAGGGATCCTAATACCTTTACGCCGTAGGATAAGAGCTCATCCATCAGTTTCTGGAATTGCAGCCTTCCCTTTTCTGTAAAACTGATGAGCACGATCCGCTTGTCTTCCTTTGACCGCATCCGGCCAACCATTTCATTTTTCTCCATCCTGCTGATGATACCGGTGGCGGTATTGAGGGGCACGTGGATATACTCGGCAATCTGCGACATATTCACTTCACCCTTCCGGTACAGCAGCCACAGGATCAAGACTTCGTTCTTCGTACAGTTTAAAAAGATGTTTTCCCAGAGGTCCGAAGAGATCAGTTCCTTCACTTCTTCGATATAGTCGTAAAACTGCTCCAATCCTACGCCGGATATCTCCTGTCCTGCCAAACTTGTTTCTCCCCTGAATTCCTGTTTTTTATCTTCCACTCAATTACTTCCTCTTTCGAAGTAATTTAATTCTACATCCGAAGTATTTTTTTGTCAATACCTTTTCATATGATTTTTCTAAACCTTCAGAGCAACACCTATTACCACACGATTTCTACTGTACTTACCTCTGACAAAACTCATAAATCCTGTCATAGAAGTCCTTCGCTTCCTCAAAGGTCCCATGCCCCAGACCTTTATAGATGTAAAGCTGACTCCCTGCAATCCCGCTGTGAAGCTCATGGCAGGCATCATTCCCAACTGTCTTATCATCCTCTCCTGCGATGATCAAGGTAGGCGCACTGATCTTTGGCAAATCTTCTCTTGCATCAAAACCCAGGATCGCATAAGCATTTTTCAAAAACCGGTCATAGTCCTTCGGCTTCGTTACCCTTGCGATCAGCGGAAACAACCTTCTGTTTTTTGCAAGGTAAGCATCGGAATACATCTTGTCCGCCGTATCGACCATCAAAGTCACATGGTCTCCTTCCTTCGCCATTTCGATCCAGCCGCCCACCGCGTCAGCTGCCACTTCATTCGCGTAAGGCGCCGTCACCGCCAGGATCAGTTTCTCTACCATCTGGGGATAGTCTATAGCAATACACTGCGCGATCATGCCGCC
>JAFZNL010000408.1 GCA_017550925.1 Lachnospiraceae bacterium
CCCAGGAACAGGGTAGCTTTTTGAGGCACCAGGCCGATCTTTGCCCGAAGGGCGGCAGGCTCCCAGGCCCGGACGTCCACGCCGTCCACCAGGACCCGACCCCGGGTGGCCTCGTAGAAACGGGGGATCAGATTGACCAGGGAAGATTTTCCGCAGCCGGTGCCGCCGATAATACCGATGACCTGCCCTTTTCCTGCGTTAAAACTGATATCCGAAAGCGCCTCCTGCCCTGCACCTTTATAGGTCAGGCTCACATGCTCAAAACTGACAACGTGCTCGCCGCTCTGCATAGTTCCTTCAATGCCGCTTTCGGTCTGAGTTGCATCTGTATAAGTGTTAATACCTGCTTTTGCTGCCTCATCTCCGTAAACCATGGAAGGGTTCACAGCCAGCGCCTCACTGATCCTGTCAGCGCCCGCCAGCGCCTTATTGATGGTCACGATCAGGTTGGCCAGTTTGATCAGCTCCACCAGGATCTGGGACATATAGTTATACAGCGCAACCACCGATCCTCTGGAAAGCGCGCCACGCCCAACTTGCAAAGCTCCTGTACGAAGGAGAAGGATGATGCCCACATTAACAACAACAAAAGTCAGCGGATTCAAAAGTCCCGAAACCATGCCGGTTTTCTCCTGCTCTTCAAGCAGCGCTTCATTCCTGCTGGAAAACCGTCCGATCTCCTCTTTTTCTTTGACAAAGGCGCGGAGCACACGCACGCCGGTCAGATTTTCCCTTACCGCGCCTGTCAGTTTATCCAGCTTTTGCTGGATCTTCTTCATCATGGGAATGTGAAAATTCATAATAGAAAAAACGCAGACAGAAAGGCCGCAGATCACCATCACAAAAATCGTGGCGCTCCAGGGATCGATGGTAAAAGCCATGATCATAGCGCCGAAAACCACAAAGGGTGACCGCAGCAAAAGCCGCAGCACCATGTTAACGCCGTTCTGGGCGCTGCCGATATCTGTTGTCATGCGGGTGATCATGGTAGAGGCGCCCATCTCATCGATCTCAGTATAGGAAAATTTCAAAAGATGTGAAAAAAGAGCCTGCCGCAGATTCGTTGCAAATCCCACCGCCGCTTTTGCCGCAAAATACTGCGCCGTCACGGCTACAGCAAGTCCGAACGCTGCCATTAGAATCAGCAGGCCTACCATGCCGAAAATGTAGCCTTTTCTTCCATGGCCGATGCCCTCGTCGATCAGTGCCGCCACCGCAAGTGGAACAAAGAGCTCCAGGATCGCCTCGAGCATCTTGAAAACCGGTGCCAAAACACATTCTTTTTTATATTCTTTCAGATAGATGAGAAGTTTTTTCACCTTGTCGCCTCTTATATTTCATGTTACATTGTTACTGTTATACATTTACAAACGCATTGCCGGATCCTATGCGCAAATCCTATCTGACCGGCAAAAACAAATCATCTGCTACAGGGAACAAATATATGAATAATCAGACCAAATTGCTTTTTGCCGATATCGACGGCACACTTATACAGCCGGACCAGACCTTAAGCCCTTCCGTAACCGACATGCTGAAACAAATGGCCAATGCAGGGCACGGACTGATCCTTTCTTCCGGAAGGCCTCTTGGCAGCATCCTGAGAGTTTACGGATATATCTTAGAACAGATACAATCACGCTTCTCACACGCCTTTATCATTGCGAATAACGGCGCGCAGGTTTATGACTGTGAGTGCAAGCGCAACATCCTTGAAAAGCGCCTTCCCCTCAGTCTTGTGGATGATCTGCAAAAGTTAGCAGATGCTTACCATGTTCATATCCAGACCTATACGGAAACGCACATCATTGCCGCAGCGGATGATGCCGAAACAAAGTCCTATCTGAAAAAGATCATCCTTCCCGTCATGATCTCAGAAAAACTGACAGACGCTTTGGACCTGCCGCCCTATAAAATGCTCGCCCTCTCCCTTTCCGGCAGCGACTATCTGATGCCTTTCAAAAAGGCGTTAACGAGAGAATACGGCGATCAGGTCAGCAGTGTATTTTCGGGTTCCGGCTATCTGGAGATCATTCAAAAGGGCGCTGATAAAGGAAATGCCCTGCGCCATGTGGCAGGGCATCTTCAGGTTCCCATTGAGAATACCTACAGCGCCGGCGATAGTGAGAATGACATTCCCATGCTCCTTGCCGCAGGTCATGGCTATGCCATGGCAAACGCCGATACATCCGTCAGATCGCAGGCTCCCTTTGTTACTGCTGCCCCTTTTGATCAGGACGGTATCTGTGAAGTCATCCGCAATCTGCTGGAGAATTAGTGCTTTTTCGCATATTTGCCTGCAGTTGCACCGGCTGCTTTACCGATCTTGTTCAGGCCTGCCTGATTGATATGGATCACATCATAGTACCAGGCTGCAACATTCTGATCCATGGTTGCCGGCAATCTCGTTGCCATAATGAAATTCTTATCCGTTTTGCAGAGTTTTTCCTGGGCATCCTGGATCTCATTCATCAGACCGAGTTTATTCACCTGCTGGGCAATCTTGATCATAAAGACTTTTTCCACGCCATTTTTCTTAAAGGCTTTCTGGATCTTCTTCATATTGCTGATGAAGGTCGCGCCGGAATAATGATTCTGTCCGTCTGACTCTCCCTGATACCAGATGACATAAATATGGCGAATATTGATATGATTCTTTTTCAGGAATTTCTTGGCTTTCTTCAATCTCTGATTGGTTTCTTTCAGCATTCCATTCTTCAGCCAGGATTGCGTTGAAGTCCCACCCCATGAGGCAGCCACTGCGACAACAGGCACTTTTGTCTTTTTATAATACTCGATACAAAATGCACTGGTCAGCGTGCCGTTTCCGCTCACGTAATGACCATTGAGCAGATAAGCTTTATTGGTCCCATTTCCGAAAGGCTCCCTGACCGGCAGGATCTTTCTCTGGTCACCTGCAATACAACTGTATTCGTAAGCGGTTCCAGCTGCCGGCGTCGGTGCCTGGGAATAATTTCCGCCAGCGCCTGCCATATTGCTTTGTCCGGCAAATACGATCAGATCAACCGTGCCGCGCACCTGCACGGTGTAGATCAGTTTCACACCACCCTCGATCTTGCATACGGTGGTTTTTCCCTCCTTGATAGCGGTCATCTGCCCCATGCCATTTATGGTCACGATACTCGGATCCGAGGACTCATAATATGCGCCATAAGATGCCGTTACGGAAAGCAGCTTGATCTCTCCGGGGATCATCAGGATTTTTTCCTTAACCTTTTCCGTTGAAAGAACGAGTGGTCCATTGTTATTTGCATCCGTTGTATCCGCATAAGCATTTTGATACATGAAACCGCCCGAAAGCAGCAAATAAACTGCAAATACAACGATTAAAATTTTGTTTTTCCACACCCCTGATCTCATGTTTTCTCCTAATTTATCATTAGTTTTTCTGTCCTGTATTTTCATACCGGACTGTACACTGCCAATGCCAAATATGTAAAAATCCCCCGTCGTCATAAAAGTGAAATTTCATTCACCTTTGCTGACAACCGGGGAATTCGTTTATTTACGCAATTTTGGATTTTGCGATCTCTGCAAGCTGTGCAAAGCCTTCTGCATCATTAACAGCCATCTCGGAGAGCATCTTGCGGTTGATATCGATCTCTGCAAGTTTCAGTCCATACATGAATCTGCTGTAGGAAAGACCGTTCAGTCTTGCTGCTGCATTGATACGAGCGATCCAGAGCTGACGCATCTGACGCTTTCTTTCCTTACGACCTGCATAGGAAGATGCAAGCGCTCTCATCACTGACTGCTTTGCGATACGGTACTGATTGGAACGCGCGCCTCTGTAACCCTTTGCTAACTTTAATACTCTGTTATGTTTTTTCTTTGCGTTTAATCCGCCTTTGATTCGTGCCATTTTATCTTAACCTCCTTATTTCAACCGATTAAAGATACGGTGTCAGCTTCTTCATGTTCTTAACATTGCCCTCATCCGTCATCGTGGGTTTGCGCAAGTTTCTCTTGGTCTTTGCTGACTTCTTGGTCAGGATATGGCGCTTGTAGGCCTTATTCCTTTTCAGTTTACCTGTTCCTGTCAGTTTAAAGCGCTTTGCTGCTGCTCTTTTTGTTTTTACCTTAGGCATTTTACTTTCCTCCTTTATTACCCAGATTATTATTTACTTTTTGCTGAGCACAATGTGCATGGTTCTGCCTTCCACTTTCGCAGGTTTCTCAACGGTTGCGACTTCTGCAAGCGCCTCTGCAAAATCATCTAAGATATGCTTGCTGGTGTTCATGTGAGCCATCTCGCGGCCCCTGAAACGCAACGTTACCTTAACCCTGTCTCCACGGGTCAGGAATTTCTTTGCAGCGTTCACTTTCGTGTTCAGATCATTGGTATCAATGTTGGGCGAAAGCCTGATCTCCTTGAGTTCAACGATCTTCTGCTTTTTCTTTGCTTCCTTTTCCTTCCTGCTCTGCTCATAGCGGAACTTTCCGTAATCCACGATCTTACAAACCGGCGGTTTCGCTGTCGGAGCGATCTTTACCAGATCAAGTCCCTTCTCATCTGCCAGCGCCTGCGCCTCCTTTGAAGACATGATGCCAAGCTGCTCACCGTTCTCATCGATCACTCGTACTTCACGATCACGGATCTGTCCGTTAATTGATAATTCGCTAATGGAAAACACCTCCCTCAAATTGATCACCAATTTTCCGGCTTCGGTCCTCATACCGGACTTTTCACTACCAAAGCAAAAAAAGTGGATACGCATCGTATCCACAAAATTACTAAGAAATATAATACACATCAAAAGATGGTCATTATTCCCGGCATTTTCGACACCTGCCACAACCGCCTGGCGCTACAGGGTGAGAGTGGATACTCTGCTTGTTTATGCACACATGTTTTTCACACGCTAGATTAAGTTACCATAATATTACGCAGATGTCAAGAAAAAGTTTTACAGCCATCTTACGCGAAAACCCGGCCCCCTTGTGGGCACTGTCTGCTCTCTGATCTGTTCCACAGGGATCACCTTGCCGTCATAAACCTGCACAGGTACACCTTCCCTTGCTTTCAGAGCCGCCACAAAGTCCTCCATGCTTTCGATAGGTCTTTCAAAACTCATAGCCCCCAGGGCGTCCTCATGGAAAAAATGAATGTCCGAGCCTGCTGTCATGAACACATCCAATTTTTTGGCATATTCATAGCCCAGGGCATTCTGATAATCCTCATTGGCCGCATTATAGATCTCAACCCCGTCGGTGATGTCCGGCATCAGTTTGATATCCGAAAGGTAGCCGCGCTCCCTGTAAGGGTGCGCATGCACCATAACGCCCCCCGCATCATGCACTCGCTTGTAGACTTCTCTTCTGTCACAATCACAGATATCATCGTTTTCCAGCAGCCATTTTTCATCCACACCGTAGAGCATGTATTCATCGCCGTCGAAATTAAATTCCACCGAGAACAGCACCGTAAAATCCTCATATGCCGCCGCATCCTTTGCCTGCTGAAAGCCGCTTGTATACCATTTGACCCGTTCATCCCAGGGCAGTGCCTGTGGCACCGCGCAGTTACCGGTAAAAAAATGGTCCGTTACGATGATGCCTGCATAGCCTTTTGACTTCATATATGGGATATAATCCTTCCCCGTCACGCGGCCGCAGGCGCTGGCCTGCACTGTATGAAGATGTGTTTCATAAAGATATTGCATGCTTAATCCCTGCTTCCGTCGCCGATCTCCAGCACCACGATAACGCAGGCTTTCACGTTGCTGCCCGGCTTGCTGCCGATGGACCGGATAAAGGATTTGATCACCTTGCCCGGGGCTATCTGCTCCCTGACAAAGACCCTTCCGCCGATTTCCGAGACATTTCTGATCCCGTCCACAAAGGAGTCCGTATTTACCAGCAGCTCATTATCGAAACTCATCTTTTCCCCGACCACAGCAACGCCGAAGTTCCGTACCAGGAAGTCGCGGTAGGACTGATTGCAGCGGATCACGGTAAATCCATCGTCATCACATTCATATACCGCCATGGGCAGATTGACAAAATAGTTCTGCAGATTCTCATCCGCATTATCGCTGCTGTCTTCACTTGCAATAATGGAAAGGTCATACAGGTTGATCCGTCCAAGTGCTTCATAATACTTCGTTTCATTGGGATTTTCCAGCACCATCTGGCTTCCTTCTTCATGCTGCCGGAAGATCTCCTCTAAGGATACCGGCTTGCTGAAAAAATACCCCTGCAATTTGGTACATCCCACCTCACGCAGGAAATCCCTCTGGGCCTCGGTTTCCACGCCTTCGGTAACCGTATCGATGCCAAGGGCGATGGCCATGCGGATCAGCTCACTTAAAATGATCCGGCTCTTTTCCCCGTTCTCAAATTCCTTCATGAAACGCATATCCATCTTGATCAGGTCAAAACGGATCTCCTGCAATACATCCAGGGAAGAATAGCCGCTGCCAAAGTCATCCATCCAGACCCTAAAGCCCAGCTGCTGAAACCGCTCTACCTGAGTCTTCATATAATCAAAATTGTCACCGATCACGCTTTCGGTGATCTCAATGGTCAGTTTACTACGGTCAACGCCGGCCTCATCCACGCGCTTGCGAACCTCTTCCACGATATCGCAGGTCTCAAAATCCGTCCTGGACAGATTCACGGAAATGGGCACCACATACATATTCTTCTTCGACTGGTCCTTCATCTTTTTCAGAATCACATCCACGATATGCAGATCCAGTTTATAGATCAGTTTGCTGTCCTCTAAGATGGGGATGAAATCTGCCGGTGAGAGCATGCCCATCACGGGATCCACCCATCTTGCCAGTGCCTCCTCATCACAGATCCTGCCGTTGGTGGCCCGGACGATAGGCTGGTAATAGGCATGGATCCAGTTTTCCGAAATGGCACGGTCCAGATTATCGATGATATACTGACGGTGCAGTTCATTTGCCAGCATGGTCCGGTCGAAATAGATGTAATACGACTGATAATCGTTCCTTCTGACCTTGCAGGCATATTTCGCCCTGTCGCAGGCCAGGGAAGCTTCCACCGCTCCCATGGAATTATGATAAATGCCCACCTTCACGGGAAGGTTTTTTCCGTCATTTAAAGTCTTAACTTCTTCAAACATGGCATCCAGTTTGGCTTCCAATCCTTCTGCCCTTGTAAAGACTGCAAAATGATCCTGTCCGAAACGGCTGCTGTTTTCCAGCCCGAAGTATTTGATCAGCAGTCTCGCAAAGGCTTTGATCAATACATCTCCCTCTGCAAAACCGTATTTCCTGTTAAAATGCTTCATGCCGTTTAAATCCAGAAACAGCATGGCCGGATCTCCGTCATCTTCGATGATCTTAATTCTCCCTGCTTCTGCCAGCCTGAAAAAATAGGTCATGCTGGGCAGCCCGGTCATATAATCATAATTCATGTCATGCTCGCGATTCTCATCAAAGATCCGCATCTGCTGTGACTGGTTGATGAACTCTTTTGCCCCTTCTCCTTCAAGGCTCTCGCAGATCCCCTCGTCAACATACCAGACCAGCGCAAGCCTTGTGCCCGGCTCCGGATAGATATGCCTGCCATTGGCATGGATCACATGGTACTCTTCTTTTGTACGCACCCGAAAGACCACATTGTAATCGCCTTTTTCAGCGCCAAAGCGTCTGGCTACATCGGTGATCCTGGGCACATCTTCCTGATGAACGTAGCGGTACATTTCCGAATTCATCACCTCATAGGCTTCTTCTAAGCTCTCGTAACCGAACAGCTCGCAAAAGCCTTTGGATATGCACAAGGTTTCTACCGCTTTACCCAAAAACTGGTAGATTGCGTAAGGCAGCGGACTTTGTTCGATTGTCTTTCGTTCCAATTCAGAATACTCATACTTCTTCATAGGATCACTCCAATACACATTTTAACAACTTCGTCAGCACATAAACGATGCACTTCTTTTAACTCTTATCTGCGTATGCTCTTGTATTTACATACCCCAAAGTAAATTTTGGTAATCCCTCAGGGATATGGTCACCCATCCGCCGGAACCGCCGATGGCGTATTCAAAACCGATCTCCAAACCAACCGGCGTATAGAATACAATCTGGGTTTCGGGATTTTTCAGGTAGCTTAAGATCAGTTCATCGCTTGCCTGGGTCAACGCTTCGATATGACCATTCTGCTTCTCGCTTCTCTCTTTAAAAATGCCGCCATAATCATCCGGCAGGTTCAGAATGCCTGCATTATCCAGGATCGTTCCCGTCACAAGGTTGACATTCACGCTTGTCAGATGGTTCTGGGATGCTCCTGCAAGAAAAACATCATCCCGGATGATCACGCTGATATTATCCGAATCATTATAGGGTACAAAACTTCTGGAATCCGTCAGATAACTGTATGACTCGTTTGATTCCAAAACTTCGTCCAAACCTTCTTTGTTCTCTTCATAATGAGCCAGGTAATATCTGCCATACTCTTTTAACTTGGCATTGATATCAGACAGATTCGGGATATCCCCCTCCAGCTGTATATAGGAACAGCGCAGGCAGACACCCAGTTTTTTATCATAAATGCTGTCAAACTCCCGTTTCACCTTGTAAGATACGCTGGTATCGATACTGTCTTCAAATTCCTCGTAGAACTCTTTTCCCTCATAATTACTTCTGTCATGATTCGGATAAGGTTCCTTCCAGGTAGTATCATCATAATCTGCAAGATCAGAGGGCCGAACCACATTGCTATCATCAGATTTCCCGTCTGATTTCTCATCGGATTTTTCATCGGATTTTTCATCAGATTTTCCTTTGTCCTGATCTTCAGCCTGATCGTCTTTCTCATCCTGATCACGTTTTGAAAACCACCCGGATCCGCTGTCAGAGTCCTCTTTTTTATCGTCAGATGCCGTTTCCCCTTCATCCTTTTCATCCTTGCCGAGGATCTCTCCCCAGGGATCATCCGACTGGGTCTCATACTGCTGATCCCCCTGTTTCCCCTTTTCAAGCACTTTGGAAAGCTGGCCCGCCGCATAAATACTAAGACCAATGAGCAACACAAAAACGCACCCCATCACAACCAGCAGCGGGGTGGCATTTCCCTTTTTCATTACATCATCCGCAACAGACTCTGTTACATCTGTTACATCTGTTACATTCAAAGTATCCGATACCGCGTTTACCTCTTCGCTCGATACAGCATCCGATACCACATCTTCTGTTCCAATTGATACAGCATCCGGTGCCTCGTCAGTTTCATGTAACGATTTATTACCGGGATTATCGTCCATATTGGTTATATTTGTATATTCCTTCTCATCCATGAGACATCCCTCTGATTCATCAACTGTTTTCAACTCACATTCTCAGATCAACTCTGATATTGCCTTCCCGACCTTACTTCTTTTTTCCAAATGTCATCTCACTGACATATTCCAGCACGCATTCGCGCATCAGCACCAGCGCTGCTGCCACTGCAGACCTGCGGACCTTGTCCCTGTCACCGGAAAAACGATATTCCCGGACTGTGGTCTTTCCCTTCACGCAGCAGCCGATATAAACAAGGCCTACCGGTTTATCCGATGTTCCGCCGGTGGGGCCGGCCACGCCTGTTACCGCGACCGAAACATCCGTCTTTGCCATGGCGATGCCGCCTTTTGCCATTTCCCTTGCTACCGGCTCGCTGACCGCACCATATTTATCCAAAGTGGAACGCTTCACGCCGATGATCTTGCGCTTTGCCTTGTTGGAGTAGGTAATATGACCCATCTTGAAGACTTCGGAAACCCCTGGTACATTGATGATCCTGCCTGCCAAAAGACCGCCGGTACAGGATTCCACGGTAGATACCGTCAGATTGTTCGTGATCAAAAGTTCCACCAGCGACTGCTCCAATGTCACATCCGGTTCCGTGGAATAGATATGCTCATTAAAACGCATCTTCAGTTCTTTGATCACCGGCTTCAGCAATTTCTTCGCTTTCTTTTCGTCCTCAGCTCTTGCCGTTACCACCAGATGGATCTCGCCCATCTTGGCATAGGCTGCGATCAGGGGATTTTTCCCCTCATCCATCAGGTCATCGATGGCCTGTGCCACTTCGCCTTCCGTAACGCCTACAATCTTGACAGTCTGGGACTCCATGGCTGCAATCTGTCTGCTTGCCAGATAAGGCATCACGCCTTCCTTGAACATGGGGATCAGTTCTTCCGGTCTTCCCGGCAGCAGGATCATGGTGGTCTTTTCCTCTTCCAGGATCACGCCGGGTGCCGTACCGATGGAATTTGCCAAAACGATGGCTTTCTCCGGCACCTTCGCCTGTTTCCAGGCATTATCTGATGGTTTTTTATCAATCTTTTTATAATACTCTTTGATCCGCTCTTCGGTTGCGCTGTCGGTGGCAAGTTTTCTTCCTAGAAGATCCGCGCAGGCTTCTTTGGTAATATCATCTTTGGTCAGTCCCATGCCCCCGGCAAGGATCACGATATCCGCCCGTCCCATGGCAAGCTTTACCAGGTCTTTCAGCCTGTCCGCATTATCTCCCACTGTTGTCTGATATTGGCAGCTAAGACCCAGGGCCGTACACTGCTCAGCCAGAAAAGCCGCATTGGTATTGACGACCTTCCCCATCAACAATTCGTTTCCGACAGAAATCAGTTCAGCGATCATATGGATTCTCCCTTAATCATCCTTCCGTTTTTATGTCACGTTTCCGGTATGTTTTCTCAACGTATTTTCAAAAAAGTTCGGGCATAATCAGTGAATTTTTGCACTCAGTATCAGTATACCATTTCTGCGCCTTATTGTAAAACCAAACCCTCAAAAAGTTCTCGTTTTCTTGCCAGCATTTCTTCCTGCCTATCCACATATTCCGAAAGCTCTCTGACATTCTCGCTGCGGGCGATCTGCACGCTTCCCCCGGGCAGGTATTTTACATGCTTTGAGATGGCGCCGGGACCGATGGCCACCACGTCCTGCACCTCTTCCATCACAAGGATATTGTAGATGCCGAATTTCCCGTCCTTTGCGAACCCCACGTTTTCCAGATTGCCCGTCATATTCTTCTGCCGGTAGAGATAATAGGGCAAAAGTCCCTGCCGTTCAGCACTCTCATATGCCTTTTCCATGGCCGTCCCCGTATCCCAGGACAGATCCACCCCCTGCTCGATCATCCTGCGGTGTAGGTCCGATCCCCGTTTGATAGCCAGTGAATGGACAGTCATGGAATCAGGACCCAGGCTTTCCACTTTTCGCAGCGTATCTTCCACCATCTGCGTATTTTCCCCGGGCAGCCCTAAGATCAGGTCCATATTGATATGGGAAAATCCCTCCTCCCTCGCCAGTAAAAACGCCTCTTCTACCTGGGCAGGGCTTGCCTTTCTGCCGATGAGCGCAAGCGTCTGTTCATGCATAGTCTGAGGATTGACGCTGATCCTGCCTGCGCCGCCCTCTTTGATGACTTTTAATTTTTCTCGGGTGATACTGTCCGCCCTACCGGCTTCCACCGTATACTCTTTGACTTCCGATAGATCAAAACTCTCCGCCACCTTATCCATCAGTCGTTTCAGGTCATCCGCATCCAGTGCCGTGGGCGTTCCCCCACCAAAATATACACTGCAGGGTTTTCTGCCGGACATCTCATTTCCCGCATCTTCGATCTCCCGGAGCATCGCCTCCAGTGTAGGCCCAACCAGCTGCCGGCAAGATGCCATGCTGTTGGATGTAAAAGAACAGTACAGGCATCTGGTGGGACAAAATGGCACGCCGACATAGAGACTGAAACCCTTCTGAAGGTCCAGGCTTTCCATCAGAGCATATTCCCGCAGGGCAATATCCGTAGCTATACCTGCCTTTTTTTCGCTGACATCGTAACGCCGCCTGTATCTGTCTATGATCTCTGCCCGCAGTGAGGCTCCCTCAGATTTCCGCATTACCTCGCCAAGCCACTTCCCTGCAAGCTTCGTCGGCCGGACCCCCATTAAACTTCCCCATGGAAGATGTCTGCCTGTCATCTCACAGAGACACTCATATACGAAATGCTTTAATCGCTCTTCCTTTTCTTTCTCATTGAGCGCCTGTCCGTCGGTCGCCTTCCCAGCTTTTCTCTCGAAGATGACCGATCCGTCATTATCCTTTGCTGTCAGTTTCAGTGCGCCATCCGCGCCCGCGTTATACAATAACGTAAGAGCCCCTTCCTGTTCATCCGCTTTCTTCCCCTCTATCTCTCCGCTGCCATACACCTTTACCGTCGCTCCCGGATAAAAAGAACGGAGCAAAGCGTGAAAATAGGCCGCATGTTTCTGCGGCCCGTCATAGATCATCTCTATTCTTTCAATTTCCGTTCCCCTAATATCTACTGCCATACCATCATTCCCAAAACATAACTTTCCATAGCTTTTATCTATCATATCTGTTTCCAATAGCGCTATCAGATCTACCCAGAATACGATGCCGCGCCTTCCCCTTACTCTGCTGCGGTATCTGTCCTGCGTTTTGCAGCCATCACATCCTCATAGAAGGTCACCGCGCTTCCTTCGATCTTCTTGCTTTCATATACACAACTGTCAGCCTCCCTGTAGAGCTGCTCGAATTTGGCGCTGTTATCAGAAAACATCACGGCTCCCACGCTGACTGCCACGCCAATACCCGCCAGTTCAGGGATCAGCAACGTATCTACCAGATTGAAAAACCGTGTGATCAGGTTATCCGCATCTTCCCTTCGCCGCACGCCCACTGCCACAACGGAAAACTCGTCGCCGCCAAGGCGGAACACGATATCGCTGGCCCTGAATGCTTTTTTGAGGCAGTCCGCAACACCGATCAGCACCTTATCGCCAACGCTGTGTCCGTAGGTATCATTGATCTGCTTAAAATCATCCATATCCAGGATGCAGAGCATACCGGGCTGCCCGCTGTCTACAGCCTGAGTCGCCAACTTTTCGCCATGACCGCGGTTTAAGACACTGGTCATGATATCTGTCTCCGACAGGACCTTCAGCGCCTCTCTTTCCCTGGCGCTTTCCACGATGGCATCGATATTCTTAAAGCCTGCGATCACCCGGTCATTTCCGTTTGCTCCTGCAAGACGGATATAGGAGAACTGGTAAAAATGCACTTCTCCGTTATCGACAACACGGTAACTGCGGACATATTCCCGCTGACGTTTTGTCTCAATATCCACACGCTCAAAGGACATCGCTTCCCGCAGCATCTCCTGATCCTCAGGATATACCCTGTCCTTGATATACTTCAGGCAGAACGGATCGTAAGGATAATCCTGCCTGGTCTTATCGCCGAAATTTTCCGTGACATAGCCGTCCAACTTGACAACAGATACCTTCCTGTCATTCATATTGACCATGAAGATATTGAGGAAATCATGGCTGAGTGCCTCCACGATCTCAAACTGCTCCCGCAGCCTTTCATTTTGCAGCTTTTCTTCCGTGATATCTCCTGACAGGCCGATGATCATATAGGGACTGCCGTCAGGACGCCTGGTCACGACACCTACGCTGTGGAACCAGCGCATCTCGCCATCTTTCCTAAAGCACCTGTATTCCACATCGTACTTTGTCCGGTCCTTGGTATCGGCGATGGCTTTTCTCCACGTATCCATCATTCTTTCCCGGTCATCCTCATGGATCTGCCGCAGCAGGGAATCCATTTCATTCGGGAAATCCACTTCATTTTCAAAACCCATTTTCTGGCGGTAACTATCCGACCAGATACAGGTTTTAATCTTCCCGTTCTCATCAAATTCCATCCGCCAGGGTTTCAACTCCAGCGCATCATATACTGCCACCATGGACTCTCTGTCCAGGATGTAATCTGATTTATTGACACTGTTCATTTCTACATCTATGCTCATTCGAATGATCCCCTTTGATCAATATCTCAATTCCGTATCAGCTAGTAGATATACGGATTATATTTCTTCTCATGTCCGATGGTGGTGGACTCTCCGTGTCCCGGGAAGACCATCGTTTCCTCCGGCAAGGCGAACAGGATGTCCCGGATGGACCGAAACAGCTCGCCGCCACTTCCGGTGGGAAAATCGTCCCTGCCCACAGATTCATAAAACAGAGTATCGCCACTGACTAAGATCTGCGCCTCTTCAAAATAATAGCAGCAGCTTCCTGCAGTATGACCGGGAGTGGAAATCACCTTAGCGGTCAGACCCGCAATCTCAAGCACATCCCCGTCATGCAGGTAGTGATCCACTTTTGCCGTCACAACCCTGCCGAATCTGGCGGATACGTTCATTTCCGGATCTTCACAAAGCGGTTTTTCCAGATCCAGCGCATACACCGGGGCACCGGTTTTTTCCGCCAGTTCCGCCAGTCCCCAGATATGATCAAAATGGGCGTGGGTCAGGCAGATTGCCTTGACCACAAACCCTTTTTCCGTCAATTTTTCGTAAATCCTGCCACCGTTATCTGCCGGGTCAAAAAAGATGACTTCTTTTGCATCTTCCCGGTAACCTTCCCGGTAAACAAAATAGCAATTGGTGGCTAACGGACTTTCAATGATGCGTCCGATCTTGATCTTTGCCTGCTCAGCCATCGCTTACTCCTTAACCTGTCTTTCTGGAAATATCCATCACGCTTTCCACGGCACGCAGTTTATCCATGATATTGGTCAGTTCATCTTTGGAATGGATCTCAAAAGCGATCTCCATGGTGGCTACGCCCTGCTTGCTGATGCGGGTGTTCAGGCTCCGGATATCGATCTCCTTTTCCGTCAGGATCTTGGAGATATCTGCCAGAAGGCCGCTGCGGTTATTGGCATGGAGTTCGATCTCCACCAGATAGCTTCCCCCGGCACCCTCTAAGGACTCTTCCTGCCATTCTGCATCAATGAGGCGGCTCCGCTCTAATTCAGGAAGGGACAGGATATTCATGCAGTCCGTCCTGTGGATGGAAATGCCCCTGCCTCTGGTCACAAAGCCTATGATCTCATCTCCGGGTACCGGGGAACAGCATTTGGAAAAACGAACCGATACATCGGTGATGCCTTTTACCACGATACCGCTGGTATTGCGTCCGTAAGCGCGCATCCTGCGGGCTGCCTGGAGATTGTTCTCTTCCACGATTTTCAGGATATCCGCTTCGGTGACTTCCTTCGGATGGTCAGCCTCGTACATCTCCTGCATCTTGTTGATGACCTGGCCTTCTTTCAGGCCGCCGTGGCCTAATGCCGCCAGCACGGATTCCCAATCCTTAAAGCCGTATTTTTTCATCACGGCTTCCATATATTCCGGACGCATGATGTCCACCTGGGATAGTCCCCTGGATTTCAGATAATCAAGGAGCATCTCGCGGCCGCGGATGATATTTTCATCTTTCCGTTCACTGCGGAACCACTGATTGATCTTATTTCTTGCCTGGGTTGACTTTACAACAGACAGCCAGTCCAGGGACGGTCCCTTGGAATTCTGGCTGGTGATGATCTCGATCCTGTCACCGTTCTTGATCTCATAATCAATGGTCACCAGCTTGCCGTTGACCCTGGCACCGATCATCTTGTTACCCACCGCCGAATGGATGGCGTAAGCAAAATCGATAGGCGTAGAACCCGCCGGGAGGTTCTTTACATCACCCGTGGGGGTAAAGCAATAAACGCTGTCGGAAAACAGTTCCAGATCGCTCTTTAAGAGCATCAGATACTGCTTATTATCTGAAGTATCCTGCTGCCACTCCAGAATCTGTTTCAGCCAGGAAAGCTTCTCTTCTTCGGAAGAATCGGAAGCCACTTTTTCCCCGTTGGAAATCCTCTTATACTTCCAATGGGCAGCAATACCGTATTCCGCCGTTTTATGCATTTCATAGGTTCGGATCTGGATCTCGAAGGGCTGTCCGGAAGAACCGATCAGCGTCGTATGCAAAGACTGATACATGTTCGCCTTGGGCATGGCGATATAGTCCTTGAAACGTCCCGGGATGGGTTTATAGATCTCATGGATGGCGCCGAGCGCTGCATAACAGTCCTTCACGGAATCCACGATGATACGGATAGCGAACAGATCATAGATCTGGTCTATGGTCTTGTTCTGATTTTTCATCTTTTTATAGATACTGTAAAAATGCTTAACCCTGCCGTCGATCTTGGCCTTGATGCCCGCATCTTTGATATGCTGACTCACTTCCTCAACGATGGCAGCCACATATTTCTCTCTCTCTGATTTGCGGACGGCGATCTTTTCCGCCAGATCATAATAGACATCCGGCTCTAAGTATTTCAGAGACAGGTCGTCCAGCTCCACTTTCAGACGCATGATACCAAGGCGCTGTGCAATGGGCGCATAGATATCCATGGTCTCTCTGGCTTTTTCCTGCTGCTTTTCCGGAGACATATATTTCAGGGTACGAATGTTGTGGAGACGGTCCACCAGTTTGATAATGATGACACGGATGTCCTTGGCCATAGCCAGGAACATTTTACGCAGGTTCTCAGCCTGAAGCTCAACCTTATCGCCTTCGTACTGGAGCTGACCCAGCTTGGTAACGCCGTCTACTAAAAGAGCCACATCATCGCCAAACTGCTCCTGCAGCTCTTCCACCGTGAAAATGGTATCTTCAACCACATCATGCAAAAGTCCGGCCACGATGGTTTCCTGATCCATTTCCAGCTCTGCCAGCAAAATACCCACACACAGAGGATGAATGATATAAGGCTCGCCTGACTTTCTCTTCTGCTCCTGATGCGCTTTTTTCGCTATCTCATACGCCTTGTATATAATGTCGAGATCCCCCGACGGATGGTACTTTTTCAGTTCATTTATCAAGTAATCAAATAATACGTCAGGCTCTATAAAGCTTCCCGGAATGACCGTGAGCGGATATTCATATTCGTACTGGATTATCTTGTTATCGTTTTCCATGATCACTCCTCCTGACTGTAAATATAATTATTAATAGTATAATCCTTTTTC
>JAFZNL010000046.1 GCA_017550925.1 Lachnospiraceae bacterium
AAACTGACAACCGAAGAATTTGAACTGATGAAAAAGCATGCGGCTGCCGGCGGCATAGTGGTAAAGCGTGTTCTTGACGGCATCACGGATGAAGAGTATGTATCCTTTGCCACGGATATTGCCACCTGTCATCACGAACGCTGGGATGGGAAGGGATATCCTGCCGGCCTGGTAGGGCACGAGATACCCTTAAGTGCCAGGATCATGGCCATTGCCGATGTGTATGACGCGCTGATCTCGGAGCGCTGCTATAAAAAGCCTATGTCGGTGGAACGGGCTATCGGGATCATTCAGGAAGAGTCGGGAAGCCACTTCGATCCGAATCTGGTGGAAGTATTTTTGAAACATAAGGAAGAGTTCTTATAAAATTTTTTGACTCATAGGAGGGGATAACAATGAGGATTTTATTTGTGGGCGGTACCGGTACCATCAGTATGGCCATCACCAGGCTTTTGGCAGCCCAAGGGCATGAACTGTATCTGCTGAATCGTGGAAACAGGAATGGGGCGTTGCCGGAAGGCGTGAAGGTGATCAAAGCGGATATCGAAAAGGAAGACGAGGTCCGCGAAAAGCTGGAGGGGATGGAATTTGACTGTGTGGGCGAGTTCATTGGCTTTATGCCTGCCCAGGTAGAGCGTGATTTCAGGCTCTTTGCCGGCAAGACAAAGCAGTATATCTATATCAGCTCCGCATCGGCTTACCAAAAGCCGCCGAAGGGCTATGTGATCACGGAAGAGACACCCCTGGAAAACCCGTACTGGGAGTATTCCAGGAATAAGAAAGCATGCGAAGAGTATCTGATGGAGCGCTATGAAAAGGAAGGCTTCCCGGTAACCATTGTCAGGCCGAGCCATACCTATGATGAGCGGAGCATCCCTCTTGGCGTGCATGGCAAAAAGGGCAGTTGGCAGGTAGTGGCCAGGATCATGGAAGGAAAGCCGGTCATCATTCACGGCGATGGATCATCCCTTTGGACCATCACCCATAACAGTGATTTTGCAAAAGGCTATGTGGGGCTCATGGGCAATCAAAAAGCCATTGGAGAAATTTTCCATATCACATCTGATCAGAGCGTCAGCTGGAACGAGATCTATGATGCCATCGCAGCAGCCCTTGGCAAGGAATTAAAGCCTTATTATGTCTCTTCCCAGACCCTTGCCAAGCTGGGTCCGGATTATGATTTTGTTGGGAGCCTCACCGGTGATAAATCCAATTCGGTGGTCTTTGACAATTCCAAATTGAAAGCCCTGGTACCTGATTTTGAAGCAACGGTCAGTGTCAGGGAGGGGGTCAAAAATACCGTGGAGTATATCCTGCAGCATCCGGAGTATCAGATCCCGGATGAGGAGTTTGACCAGTGGTGCGACAAGGTGATCGAGGCTTTGGACAAAGTACAGATTTGATCGGCAGCAAATGACCGGAGTTTGGGCCAAAATACAGGATCTGCAGAGGGACCGTTATGAATCATCGTTGAACACCCGGTTGCCCTTTTCAAAATAGCTGTGGGGATGGATCATATGGTCATCGGCTTTGGCATCTAAGCCGGAAAGGCTCCTGTCAAAATACATCCGGCCGCGTAGCACGGCGTCATGTCCGAAGCGGCTTCGCAGGTTTTCCACGGCAATATCGGCTTTCAGTTGTTTTTCCCGAATGGTGACATCTGTGAACAGGTCCGGCTGGTACCAGTACTGGTCAGGGATCAGGTCTGAAACCCGGACGCCGATGCTGCGGATGGGGTGATGCCAGGTGTAGTTATCGAGAAACAGTTTCATGGCATAGCCGGCGATCTCATCGGAGATATTGGTGGGGATCTGAATACGGTGCTGCCTGGTAAAGCAAAAGAGCCCATTATCCCGGACAGATATGCCGATCACTTTTCCCACAAAATGGTTTTCACGCATCCTTGCGGCAACGCTCTCAGACAGCAGAAGGATGACAAGGAGTACATCTTCGTTATCCAGAAGATCCCGGGGTGTTGTGGTGCTGTTGCCGATGCTTTTGATGGGGGATTCATCCCCGTCGGCGGAAACGGGAGTTTGATCTTCGCCCAGGGCAAAGGCAGAAAGAACCAGCCCCATTTTTCCAAGGAGCTGCCTAAGGATTTCGGGATCAGCCGTGGCTACGTCGCCGATGGTATGAAAACCCAGACCGTGCAGTTTCCGGGAGGTGGCGCGCCCTACATAGAGCAGATCTTCCACAGGGGCTTTCCAGACGATGTCCCGGTAGTTTTCCCGGGTGATCTGCGTGATGGCATCCGGTTTTTTGTAATCGGACCCAAACTTGGAAAAAATCTTGTTCCAACTGACGCCGATGGAAACTGTCAGTCCCAGTTCATACTTGATGCGCCGGGAGATGTCTTCGGCAATCTCCATGGGATGGTAGAGGTTTGTGACAGAGCTTGTCACATCCAGCCAGGCTTCGTCGATGCCGAAGGGTTCGATCAGGTCTGTATAGCTTTGATAGATTTCCCTGGCCAGCCCGGAAAAGCGCAGATACAGATCCATCCGGGGGGATACGATGATCAGGTCGGGACAGACCTGCCGAGCCTGCCAGAGAGCCATACCGGTTTTGACGCCGCGCCGTTTGGCAGGGTAGTTCGCCGTCAGGATAATGCCGTGGCGGGCCTCAGGGTCGCCGCCTACCGCAAGGGGTTTTCCGGCAAATTCCGGATGGTGCAGCATTTCCACGGAAGCATAAAAGCAGTTCATATCACTGTGCAGGATACAGCGTTCCACATAGATCATCTCCTTTTCTTACAACGGATTATAGAACATATGTTCGAATTTTGCAATATAATTTTGGAGGATCAGAAACATGAAAACCTTGAAAGCGAATCTGCCGACGATCATTTTATTGCTGCTTGAGGCAGCGGTGGGGGTCCTTCTTTTGGTCAATCCCATCGGATTTACATCAGCGATCATCCGTGTCATCGGATGTGTGTTTGCAGTGGGCGGCCTGGTGCTGGGCGTGAACTATTTCAGGACGCCGGCAAAAGAAGCGGCTGCATCCGGCATGCTGTTTTCCGGCCTGATCTCGCTTCTGATCGGCGTGCTTTTGTTCGTGAAGACAAACTGGCTGATCACCACTTTTACGATCCTGCTGGTCATCTATGCAGTGATGATCCTGATCCTGGGACTGTT
Organism: Lachnospiraceae bacterium; assembly: GCA_017550925.1. Lineage (GTDB taxonomy): Bacteria > Bacillota > Clostridia > Lachnospirales > Lachnospiraceae > RGIG7926. The sequence continues at coordinate 3,141 of JAFZNL010000046.1, forward strand.
AAAGCTCCAGTGGACTGTAGACCTGATCCGCATGAAGCGGGAAAAATGGGGCATTTCGGGCATCAATGCGCTGATCGCTGTGATCTTTGGCCTACTGATTCTGCTCAATCCCTTTAAGACGACGGAGATCTTGTGGAAGCTGGCAGGCGCTGCTTTGCTGGCACAGGCCTTCTTTGATATCATCGGACTGTTCCTGTGTCCGCGGGTGATCGTGGTGGAGAAGGCAGAAGTAAAAGTGAAAGCAAAGGAAGAGGCTGCGGAAGTGAAGGATGGAAAATAGCAAACGATCATTTATGGACCGGGAATAAAAGAAATAAATCAGTACTGTAAAATCCGTTATGAAAATACGGAGTAAAAAAATAGTTAAAAACACAGGAGGGGATTATGATGACAATTGACTTAACCAAAATGCCGAAACTCGGATTCGGACTCATGCGACTGCCGGAAGAAAAAGGTGTGATCGATATGGATCATGTCTGCCGGATGGTGGATGCATACATGGATGCGGGGATGAACTATTTTGACACCGCCTACGTGTATCATGGCGGCAGGTCCGAGGTGGCGGCTAGGGAAGCGCTGGTAAAACGCTATCCGCGGGAAGACTTCATGCTGGCTACCAAACTGCCGGCCTGGGAGATCCACAGGGCTGAGGATGTGGACCGGATCTTTGAAGAGCAATTAGAGCGTGCCGGTGTGGACTACTTTGATTTTTATCTGCTCCATTCCATTGAGGATGGCAGTAACTATGAAACCTATGAAAAATATGACTGCTTCAACTGGGGCATGAAGAAAAAGGAAGAAGGGCAGATCAAGCATTTGGGCTTTTCTTTCCATGGCAGTCCGAAGCTTTTGGAACAAGTACTGGATAAGCATCCGGAGATCGAGTTTGTACAGATTCAGCTCAACTACGCAGACTGGAACAATCCGGTGGTGCGTTCCGGCGAGTTGTATCAGATCCTGCATAAGCGCCAGATCCCCATCATCGTTATGGAACCCATCAAGGGCGGCACCCTTGCCAATATCCAGCCGGAACTGAAGGAGATGTTTGAAGCGGAAAGGCCCGGTGCTTCCGCGGCATCCTGGGCACTCCGTTATGTAGGATCCCTTCCCGGCGTTATGACCATTCTGTCCGGTATGTCCACCATCGATCAGATCAATGACAATATCGCTACCTTTACGGATTTTGAACCGCTGTCCGATGAGGAAAAGAAGGTAGTGGATAAAGTTCGGGCGATCATGCTCAACATTCCGCTGATCGGCTGTACATCCTGCCGGTACTGCTGCGACGGATGTCCCATGAAGATCAGCATTCCGGATGTGTTCAGCGCTGTGAATACGGTAAAACTCTATAATGAGCAGTTCCGTCCGCAGATGTTCTATAATGGATTGGTACAGAGCAGCGGCAGGGCATCAGCCTGCGTGGGATGCGGTCAGTGCGAAGGCGTATGCCCGCAGCATCTGCCCATCATCAAGTTGCTGAAGGAAGCATCGGAGATGTTCGACAACTAGGAAACATGTAGAAAAAATGCAGATAATGAAATGCCCGATATAAAACTCGGAGCAAAAAAACGATTCATAGAATTCAGGAGGGGAATGATATGGCAGCAAATAAAGTAAAATGGGGTATTCTGGGCACCGCAAATATCGCAAGATGGGGTATGATCCCGGGGATGAAACAGGCGGACAACTGCGAGCTTTATGCCATCGCAGGCAGGAGCCTTGAAAAGGCAAAATCATTTCAGGAAAACTATGGCTTTGAAAAAGCTTACGGCAGCTATGAAGAACTTCTTGCGGATCCGGATGTGCAGGCAGTCTATGTTCCGCTGCCCAACGATATCCATATCAAATGGGTGAAAGAAGCATTGAAGGCGGGCAAGCATGTGCTCTGTGAAAAACCCCTTGCCATGAACGCCGGTGAAGTGGAGGAAATGTTTGCCACTGCTAACGCGGAAGGAAAGCTTTTGATGGAGGCCTATGCTTATCTTCACAGTCCTTATGTGGCAAGCCTGAAGGAGACCATTGCAAGCGGCATCATCGGAGATGTGGATTATATCGATACCGCTTTTGTCACCCAGGGGTATAAAGAAGATTTCCGGCTTCATAAAGAACTCGGCGGTGGAGCCATGTATGATCTGGGCTGCTATTGCACCACCATGATCCTGTCCCTGATTGACAGTGAGCCGGAGTTTGTGAAAGCAAGCGCTGAGTTTACAGACCTGGATGTGGACGCGAATACCTGCGCCATCATCCGCTTTGTGAACGGTGCCAGGGCATCCTTCAACGTAGGCATGATCCTTGGCGAGAATTCAGACTCCAGATTTGACCGGCTCTATATCCATGGGACCAAGGGCTGCATCCGTTCTGAGGTGGAATATAATCAGGAGGGAGAAGTATCCTATCAGATTTATACCGCAGATGGTATGACAACGAAAAAAGTAACGGTTCCTAACAATTATTCTCTGGAAGTCATGCAGCTTGGCAGATGTATTTTGGAAGGCGAAAAGCCCCACGTATCTGAGGCATTTTCCATCAAAAACATGAAGCTGATCGACCGTGTGCTGAAGGAGATCGGGTATTACTAAAACAGGATAATGTCCGGCAGGAAAAGCCGGAGAAAAAACATAAAGGGAGGCAGTATGGCACTTCGGATCGTCCGCAGAGACATTACCAAAATGAAAACGCAGGCCATTGTGAACATCGAGTCTCCACAGGCAAAGGCGGGGGAGGTTTTTATCACCCCCGGCTTTGATCTGCCGGCGGAGTATATCATTCACGTCGTCAGCCCGCTTAATGCAGACGGCGATGGCGACGAAGAAGAAAAACTGAGGGACTGTTACCGTAACAGTCTGAAACTGGCAAAAGAGCACAGGATCATATCCGTTGCAATTCCACTGATCGCGACGGGCAGCACCGACTGTCCGAAGGAAGAAGGAATGCGGATTGCGGTGGATGAGATCAGTGCTTTTTTGATTGCAAATGAAATGCAGGTTTTTCTGGTTGTGTATGATGAAAAGGCTGCAGCCCCGGGTGGAAAGCCCGATCCGAATCTGGAAGCGTATATCGACAGCCATTTTGTAGAAGAACGGAAGAGAGAAGAGAACGGGATCATGCCGGCGATGTCATCTGAACGGCTGACAGGAGCAGGCGCGGTTTTCGGTGCACCCATGGCAGCCCAGAGCATGGCGTCTCAGCCGATGGGAGCATCTATGCAGGCGGCTCCCATGAGGGCCGAGAAGGTACCGGGGGCAGGTATGGCTTTCGGTGCGCCGGAGAAGAAGGCATCTGTAAAAGCATCCCGGCTGCCGGACCTTGGCTCTATTTTCAAACCGAAGAGTAGTGCAAAACAGAGCGCGGCGAGGGAAACGGCAGCTATGCCGGAAGAAGCAATGCCGCTTGATGAGCCGTTCATGGCATTCGATAAGATTGGCGTGGGATGCAAAGAACCCGGTGCAGGTATAGAAGATACCGCAATACTTTCTGGTTCAGACGATGTGGATTTCGTAGGAAATGCGTCGTATATTGGTGCAGCCGACATGGATCTCGAAGAATCTGCCGCTGTAATGGAAGATAGCATCGAGGTCGATTTTGACGAAGAACATGAAAGCAGGTTAGAGGAGAGAATGCAGCATATCTCCGATACTTTTTCCGAATATCTTTTATATTTGATCCAGGTAAAGAAGATGGAAAACGCTGAGGTCTATAAGCGTGCCATTGTTGATAAAAAGACTTTTTCCAAGATCAAGAATCATCCGGATTATCATCCGCAGAAACTGACGGCGCTGTGCCTGTGCGTGGGTGCCAAGCTGAAACTTGATGAGACGAAGGACCTTTTGGCAAGGGCAGGCTATGCCCTGTCGCCCTGCGATAAGATGGATATCATTTTTTCTTACTTCATTGAAAATGAAATCTATGACATGATCGAGCTTGACATTCAGTTAGAAGAGCACGGTCTTGACTGCATTATCTCATAATACAGTGCAACCAAACAGAAGAAGTTTCTGTATGAATAATAGAGACTGGCTGCAGTCATTTTTTTCAAAAAGGAGAACCCCATGAAAGAAGCGGAAATCAACCAGAATATTGCATATGAATTACCGCAGTATGAAAACTTCAATGAAGAGGAGCAGCGCAAAAACCATTTTGAGTTCCCATCGCTGATGGATATCACCTGCACCTGTTTGAATGGCGAGCGGATGGTGGCGGTCACCG
>JAFZNL010000047.1 GCA_017550925.1 Lachnospiraceae bacterium
AGAGTCATCTGGTCACCGGTGTAAGCATGGATGGTGCACATGATACCGCTCTTGATAGCTGCAAGATCGTTAAGAGCCTTAGCCATAGGTGCAAGGCAGTTGGTGGTGCAGGAAGCTGCGGAGATGATCTTGTCATCTGCTGTCAGAGACTGATGATTTACATTGTAAACGATGGTAGGAAGGTCATTTCCTGCAGGAGCAGAAATGATAACGTGCTTAGCACCTGCATCGATATGAGCCTGAGCTTTGTCCTTGCTGGTGTAGAAACCGGTGCACTCAAGAACTACGTCAACACCGAGCTCGCCCCAAGGAAGGTCAGCTGCCTTTGCTTCTGCATAGATGGTGATCTTCTTGCCGTCAACAGTGATGCTGTTCTCATCGAAAGAAACCTTGTCGCAAAGTGCGTAACGACCCTGAGTAGAATCGTACTTCAACAGGTGTGCAAGCATCTCAGGGCTGGTCAGATCGTTGATTGCTACGATCTCAAAACCCTCTGCGCCGAACATCTGTCTGAAAGCAAGACGTCCAATACGGCCAAAACCATTGATTGCTACTTTTACTGCCATTTGTATATCCTCCTAAAATGTTTTATTTATTTCATTCCGGGCAATATTGGTATCTGCCGGAAATCAGTCAACGCAATTATTTTACCCAATTTATCTTTGAAATTCAATAGCAAAAATGCAAAAACACAAAAATGTTACAATTTTAACAAACTCTCCATATTTGGATGCCCGTTTATCAGTAAAACAGACAAAAACGTGTTTCTGGCTTATAATCTGAAGTACTCCGGCAGTCTGTTTTCATAAACTGCATAGTATTTATAGCCCATATCCTTCAGCCGTTCCGTCACATCATCAAAATGATAGCCCAGATCGTCCTTTTCATGGGCATCGGAACCGACGGTAATGATCTCTCCGCCCAGTTCTTTGTATCGTTTCACGATATCCCAGCAGGGATTCGGCTCCAACAATCCTCTTCTCGGACCGCCTGTATTGACTTCGATGCCTTTTTCATTCTCGATCAGCCATTTCAGAATCTCATCGATGATGTCGGCATGTTTGGCATAGGAATAGTCATTATCACGGTTCGGGCCATAGCGTACCACATAATCCAGGTGGCCATAGATATCAAAATTGGTAAACGCTTTCATGTTCTCCAGAATGGATTCAAAGTATTCCCTGTGCGCAGCCTCTTCGCTCCTGCCTTCAAAGAACTCCCGGTAATAGGGATCCACGCCGTGGCACAGATGAGAGGAAGCGATAATGAAATCATATTCATGGGCCCTGGCAAAGATCAGATTCTTTTTTACGGTCTCCGGCTGGGGCTGCAATCCAAGCTCCACCCCAAAGTACAGTTTGATCTTATCCTCATACTGCGATTTAAACTTCAAAAGCTCGTATAAGTAGGAATCCACATTTAATAGAAACATATCCTGCGTATCGCCTTCCCGGTAGGGAAAATCGAAATCATTATGCTCCGTAAATGTTATGGAAGAAAGTCCCAGCTCAATCCCACGCAGGATCTGCTCTTCCATTGTGGAAACGCCATCACCGGAAAATGTTGAATGTACATGTGTGTCATGTTTGATTGCCATGAATGCTCTCCTGTTCTTGCTTTGCAACAACTTATCTCTTTACAAAAGATTAGTATAACATAGAAAAAATACTTTTAAAAGAAAGTTTTTCGAGATTTATTTGCCAATTCACCTTTTCTAATGTATAATTGCTATTCGGATGTAAAAATCCGTATAAAGACGTTTTATCTGAAAGGGGAATCAACAACCATGGGGATGGAATTTATCGTAAAACTGCCAACGCCGGAGGAAACAAGAAGTCAGTTTCCCGTTCCGGAAAAATATGCGCAGCTGAAAAAAGTACGTGATCAGGAGATCGCTGATATATTATCAGGAAAGGACGACAGACTGCTGGTGATCATCGGTCCTTGCAGCGCCGACAACGAGGATTCGGTCTGCGACTATGTAAGCCGTCTTGCAAAAGTAGCTGACAAGGTAAAAGACCGCCTGATGATCGTACCTCGTATTTATACAAACAAGCCCCGTACCACCGGTGAAGGTTACAAGGGCATCGTACACCAGCCCGATCCCACTCAGAAACCGGATCTTCTGCAGGGACTTATCGCTATGAGAAAAATGCACATCAGGGCTATGGAAGAATCGGAACTGACGGCAGCGGATGAAATGCTATATCCCGAAAATTACCGCTATGTCTTCGATTTTCTTTCTTATGTGGCAATCGGTGCCAGGTCTGTGGAAGATCAGCTGCACCGCCTGACTGTTTCCGGTTTTGATGTGGCTGCCGGTATGAAAAATCCCACCTCCGGTGATCTGACCGTTATGATGAACTCGGTATTTGCGGCGCAGCATCCCCACACCTTCATCTATCGCGGCTGGGAGATCAAGACCAGCGGAAACCCTCTGGCGCACACCATTCTCCGCGGCAGCGTGAACCAGTTCGGAAGAAGTTATCCCAACTACCATTACGAAGACCTGGCAAGGCTCAACGAACTCTACGGCGAATTTGATCTGGTCAATCCCGGAGTTATCATCGATGCAAATCATAATAACTCCGGTAAGCAGTTTGATCAGCAGCCCAGGATCGTCAAAGAGGTCATGCACTCCCGCAAGGTAAATCCTGATATCCACAAACTGGTAAAGGGTGTGATGATCGAGAGCTATATCGAAGAAGGCTGCCAGAAAGTCGGCGGCGGCGTTTACGGTAAGTCCATTACGGATCCCTGCCTCGGCTGGGAGGATTCAGAAAAACTCATTTATGAACTTGCTGAATTGAATGTATAATTTAGGAATGTAGCATCAGAAGTAAATAGATTTCCGGTGAATACAGAATATTTGATTTGATCATTAAAAACCCTCGGTACAATGCCCGAGGGTTTCTTATGTCTTATTCTGTTTTTCCTTATTCAATCTCTTCAGTATTCTGTTTTTCGTATTCCAGCAAAAACATATATGCGACAATCTGGCACCTGGATGTAAACTCTTCTGTTTCCAACAGATGTTTTACTTCCTGCGGCGTATAGAACCTGGCACGGATCTCTTCATTTGTCGAGGTGTTTTCATCGGTGATCTCGCCTTCCTCTTCCAGTTCCACAAAAGCGATCTGATTCTTGATATCCGTAATGGATACGGCAGCAAAAGCCGGCGGCAGGATCTTTTCAATCCGTTTCAGTTTTAGTCCGGTTTCTTCATAAAGTTCCCGAGAAATGGCATCCTCTATGTTTTCGCCCTCTTCCACCATGCCTGCACAGAGATTATAAACACAGCGTCCCACACCCATTCGGAATTCCCGAAGAAGCAACAGTTTATCGCCCCTGTGGGCTGCAATGGACATGCCGCTGACACGCTTTCCCAGCTGAGAAGGATCTTCCATATTGGCATGGCTGACGATCTCGTATACCTTTTCCTTGCCCGCTTTATTGATATAGTTTAGTTCATAGGTTTTCAGGTACTTTCCTTCCCGTACCTTTACCATGTTTTTCAGTTCCATATCTTCTCCCGCCTGATCAATGGATTGCCTCAGTATTCATTGCACAATAGCCTGTACTTCCCAATGTTAACTGAAAGATACTGGGCAGGTCATTATAATCAACGTAGCCGCCGATCACTTTTCCTTTGGAAATGTCTGTCCCGGATTTCATTGGTTTCAAGCGCAGGTATATGCTTTCGCCGCCACCAAGTGTCATCTCATCTTTTTTCTTCAGCTTGTTCCAGTTTTCCCCATCCGTACTGACAGCATCGATTTTGAGAGGGATCCCTTCAAGGTCATCGATTTGCTGCGCATTCTTTCCGATATCAAGCCCATTTCTGGAGCTGATCTTCAATATGCCATCATATTGCTTGCTGGTCAGCTGCAAAACGATCTGCCCTTTCTCCCTGCTGATGACAGATGATGTATAAGAGCCTGACTGGTTCACGGCAGATCTGCTTAGCTCTTCGGAATAAGGAGAATACAGAGTTTCACCTTTGTAAGATCCATAGGTACGGAACCTGTAATAATACTTCTTTCCGGCTTCCACGGCCTCGTCCTTATAGGGCAGTCCGTTTTTATCTGTTTTTTTCAAAAGCTGCCAGTCATCAGATCCGTCTTCTCTCCGGTAAATCTCAAAGCCGCTGATGGGAAGCCCGTCATTGTAACTAAATCCCCAAATCTCTATCGCTTCCGGAGAACAGGGCGCATCAGAACCTGCGTAATCATCCCAGCCCACCGTAGACATACCGGTGAAGCAGTCCGTATATTCATAAATCAGACCTTTCCACTTACCGTCTTTTTTGACACAGCCCACAATTTCAAAATAGTACTGCGTATCCTTTTTCAGATTCTTGATGGTATAAGATTTTTTAGACACCTTCAGCACTTTGACTTTTTTGTACTTGTCACTACCATTCTCATTTGCAGTTCTCATGCGGATCTGCCAATGGGTAACCTGCTTACTTTTTTTCAGCTTCAGTTTGTAGGTAGTCCGGCTGGTCAGTTGTCCTTTCACTTTGATCGTTGCCGCCTGGGTTTTCACGGGACAGATCATCAGGATGAAGCAGGCGATCATGCATGTGATCAAAATACGGATCAGTCTTTGTTTTCTAAGGCTATCCAAATTTTTATGAGTCTTCATATCAATCGTTACTCCATTTAATTTATCAGTAGTTTCTTGATTGCGATTTTTCATATCAGACTTTATGCGGCCTCTCAAATTTCTTTTTCAATTGCTTACTCCAGCTGTTTTGCTTTCTCAGCAAGCGGTGCTTCCGTCTTCTTTCGGGTGATCTCTACCAGCCCCAGTCCTGTCATGTCCACCAGTGCAGCGCCAATGGGATCGGTGCGAAGA
>JAFZNL010000048.1 GCA_017550925.1 Lachnospiraceae bacterium
ATTATCCGATGGCGGCGGCATAGAAACGATCGATCTTTCGTCGGGTGGCGTAGCGCCGGTGAAGTCAGCAGATGCAAAAGAACTCGAAGCGATCCCTGAGAAGGGCAAAAAGGAAAAGAAACAGGGGCTTTTCTCAAAACTGTTCGCTGCGCTGATCGAGGAACCGGAGGAAGAGGAAGAAGAACCGCCGAAGAAGAAAAAGCCGAAAAAGGGAAAGAAGGCCAAGGATGCCGATGACAATCAGGCAATCCTGGATGAATTAGATGACGAAGGCGGCAAGGGCGGTAAGAAAAAGAAGGAAAAGAAACCGAAGAAAGAAAAGAAACCCAAGAAACCGAAGCCGAAAAAGGAGAAAAAGCCCAAGGCGCCGGAAGAGCCGCTGAAGAAGCTTCCGACCAAGATGGTGATCCTGATCTTTGTCATGTGTATGTCACTTTTGGCATTGATTATGCTGGTAGCTATCCTGATCCCGCCGCTGTTCCAGATGCAGTCGGCAAGGAATGCATTCAAGAAACAGGAATACTATACGGCTTATGAAGGGCTGATCGGAAAGAAACTGAATGAAGAGGATGAGAAGATCTTCATGAAGTCCAGGATCATTCTGCGACTCCAGCATAAGATCGAAGCATATCAGCATTATGTGGGAATGGATATGCCGGTTGAGGCGCTTGACAGCCTGATGCAGGGATATGTTCTGTATGGAGAGATGTCAGCTGATATTGATACCTACGAAGCCGGATCAGAAGCAGCGCTTGAAAAAGATAAGATTCTGACAATCCTGACGAATCAGTACGGTCTTGATGAGGCGGAGATCCAGCGAATTTATGCCCTCGATGATTATAACTACACCAAGACCCTTGAGGAGTTCACCGGTTCCCTGAGCCGTCAAAATGCAAATTTCAAAAAAGAGGACCAGCCGGGTGTGATCATGCCGATGCCGGAGGTACCTGAAGTAGAAGGTGCGCAGCCCGCAGAAAGTGAAGATCAGGGAGAAGAAGGACCGGCATCGTCGGATGATATTCCGGATATGCTGCCTGAGGAGGGAATTGAATGATAGCGATCATTGACTATGATGCCGGTAACATTAAAAGCGTTGAAAAAGCGGCAATGTATCTTGGATATGAGGCTAAGGTCACAAGGGACGAAGCTGAGCTGTTAGCAGCTGATAAGGTAATATTACCGGGAGTCGGCGCATTTGGCGATGCAATGGAAAAATTAGAGTCCTACGGACTGATCCCGGTGATCAACAAGATTGTCGAAAAGAACACGCCGTTTCTCGGTATCTGCCTTGGCTTGCAGCTTTTGTTTGATGAAAGTGAGGAAAGTCCCGGTGTAAAGGGGCTTGGAGTATTGAAGGGGAAGATTGTGCGTTTCCCGGAGGATAAGGGCCTGAAGATCCCGCAGATCGGATGGAATGATCTTTCCTTTCCAAATCAGGGACGTTTGTTTAATGGAGTGGATGAGCATTCTTACGTGTATTTTGTCCATTCATACTATCTGAAAGCAGAGGATCCGTCGATTGTAACGGCAACCACAGAGTATGGCGTAACGGTACATGCCAGTGTGGAGAGCGGTAATGTATTCGCCTGCCAGTTTCATCCGGAGAAAAGCTCGCAGGCAGGATTGACGATCCTGAAGAATTTCCTGGAACTGTAAGATGGATCCAAAAAGTTAGCAACTGCTAACAGTTAGCGGAGGTAACGTATATGCACACGAAAAGAATCATTCCATGTTTGGATGTGAATAAAGGACGCGTTGTCAAAGGCGTGAATTTTGTGAACCTCATCGATGCCGGTGATCCGGTAGAGGTTGCCAAGGTATATGATGCTGAAGGTGCGGATGAATTAGTATTTTTGGATATCACGGCTTCTTCTGACGGAAGAGAGACGGTGACTGAGATGGTGCGCCGCGTGGCAGAACAGGTTTTCATTCCTTTTACGGTAGGCGGAGGTATCCGGACCGTAGAAGATTTCCGTGGCATCCTGCGGGAAGGTGCGGATAAGGTTTCCGTCAATTCTGCAGCAATTATGGATCCGGAGCTGATCTCGCGGGCAGCAGATAAGTTTGGCAGTCAGTGTGTAGTTTTGGCGATTGATGCAAAGCGGCGTGATGATGGCAGCGGCTGGAATATTTTTAAAAACGGCGGCAGGGTAGATATGGGGATCGATGCCGTAGAGTGGGCGATCCGCGGTGAGAAACTTGGCGCCGGTGAGATCCTGCTGACCAGCATGGACTGTGATGGAACCAAAGCGGGATATGATATTGAGCTGACAAGACAGATCGCAGAAAGCGTATCCATTCCTGTGATCGCATCCGGTGGCGCAGGAACGGTCGGTCATTTCAAAGATGCCCTGACAGACGGAAAGGCAGATGCAGCGCTGGCGGCTTCTCTGTTCCACTTCAAGGAACTTTCCATCAAAGAGGTAAAAGAGTACCTGCAGGGAGAAGGCGTTTCCGTCAGGTTATGATGAATCATACGTCTTAGATAGACACTGTGAAACATAGGAGGCTGATATGAAGAAGATCAAAGCATATTGGAGTTCGCTGGACGAAGATACAGTCATCAATCGTAAACTTTTATTTTTTGAATTTGTGACTGCAGTTTTGGCAGGTGTGCTGCTTGGGATTTTGATCACACCCTTTCGGAGCATCACGATAGCGAGCAACAATGAAGGCTGTGCAAACGGGAACAGCGCTGACGGAAATGATGTTGGCACGCCCGATGAGGATGAGGACGAATAAATGGCACTTTCCGGTGGATGGGAAGCAGCGATGCGTCCCGAGTTTACCAAACCCTATTATAAAAAACTCTTTACGACGGTGAGCGAAGAGTATCAGAAGGGACCGGTTTTTCCGCCTTCTAATGAGGTGCTTTCCGCTTTTGAACTGACTCCGCTTGAAGAGGTGAAGGTGGTTATCATCGGACAGGATCCCTATCACGGTGTGGGACAGGCCCATGGTCTTTGTTTTTCTGTCAAACCTGATGTGGAGATCCCGCCATCCCTTGTCAATATCTATAAGGAACTGCATGATGACCTGGGATGCTATGTGCCGAATAATGGATATCTGGTCAAGTGGGCGAAGCAGGGCGTTTTACTGTTGAATACAGTTTTGACTGTCCGGGCGCATCAGGCAAATTCCCACCGGGGGATTGGCTGGGAAGAATTTACGGATGCGGCCATCAGGGTGCTTGCACAGCAGGACCGTCCAATGGTCTTTATCCTGTGGGGTAGTCCGGCTCAAAGAAAAGCAGAGATGCTGCATAATCCAAAACATCTGATCCTAAAGGCGCCTCATCCCAGTCCGCTGTCGGCCTACAGAGGGTTCTTCGGAAGCAAGCCCTTTAGCCAGACGAATGCGTTCCTGGAAAAGAACGGGATTGCGCCGATTGATTGGCAGATAGAAGACGTATAAAAATATATCTTTAATATATGGAGGAGAAACAAATGGCAATCAGAATTGGTATCTTAGGATACGGTAATTTGGGTAAGGGAATTGAGGCAGGTATCCGGCAGAATCCGGATATGGAGCTGGCAGCGGTTTTTACAAGGCGCAGCCCGGAGAGCCTGAAACTGCAGACAGAGGGCGTTCCCGTGTATAGCGCAGACAGCGCCAAGGAACATGCGGATGA
>JAFZNL010000049.1 GCA_017550925.1 Lachnospiraceae bacterium
ATCGTAGAGGAATTAAAAGAGCTGGGTCTTCTGGTCAAGATCGAAGACCATACCCATAATGTAGGTACCCATGACAGATGCCATACCACGGTAGAGCCCATGATCAAGATGCAGTGGTTCGTCAAGATGGACGAGCTGATCAAACCGGCGGTAAAGGCAGTCAAAGAAGGCGAGATCAAACTGGTTCCGCCCCGTCTGGAGAAAACCTACTTTAACTGGACAGACAATATCCGTGACTGGTGTATTTCCCGTCAGCTTTGGTGGGGACACAGGATCCCGGCCTGGTACTGCGCAGACTGTGGCAAGATCACAGTGGCAGAGCAGGAGCCGGAAGCTTGCGAACATTGCGGCAGCAAAAACATCACCCAGGATGAGGATACTCTGGATACCTGGTTTTCATCCGCGCTCTGGCCCTTCTCGACTTTGGGCTGGCCGGAGAAGACAAAAGAGCTGGAGTACTTTTATCCCACGGATGTGCTGGTAACCGGATATGACATCATCTTCTTCTGGGTGATCCGTATGGTATTCTCCGGCTTTGAACAGATGGGAGAAAAACCCTTCCATACAGTGCTGTTCCACGGCCTGATCCGTGATGAGCAGGGACGCAAGATGTCCAAATCCCTGGGCAACGGTATTGATCCCCTGGAGATCATCCAGCAGTATGGCGCGGATGCGCTGAGGCTTATGCTGGTAACCGGTAATGCTCCCGGAAACGATATGCGTTTTACCACGGCAAAGGTGGAAAATGCCCGCAATTTTGCAAACAAGGTATGGAACGCTTCCCGTTTCATCCTGATGAATATGGAAGGAAAGGACATTCCGGAAACGCAGCCCCAGCAGTTAGAGGGCGCTGATAAATGGATCCTTTCCAAGCTGAATTCACTCATCGGTGAAGTAACCGAAAATATGGAAAAATATGAACTCGGTATCGCAGTATCCAAGGTGGTAGACTTTATCTGGGACGAGTTCTGTGACTGGTATATCGAGATGGTAAAACCCCGCCTGTACAACGGCGAGGATGCACTCTCCCAGGGAGCGGCTCTCTGGACACTGCGTCATGTGCTTTGCGAAGCGCTCAGGCTCCTGCATCCTTATATGCCATTCATTACCGAGGAGATCTTTACTAAGATCCAAAGCAGTGAGGAGTCCATCATGATCAGCCGCTGGCCGGTAGTATCCGAGGCGCTTGCTTTTGAGAAAGAAGAAAAAGAGATTGAGCTGATGAAGGATGCCGTTCGCGGTATCCGGAATGCAAGAAGCAATATGAATGTGCCGCCTTCCCGCAAAACCACGGTATTTGTGGTTTCTGAAAAAGAGGAAGTCCGCGGTATCTTTGAAAGAGGAAATCTGTTCTTTGCGCCATTGGCGTTTGCATCAGACTTAAAGGTTCAGGACAGCCGTGAGGGGATCGGTGAGGACGCGGTTTCCGTTGTGATCCATGATGCAACCGTTTATCTGCCGCTGGCAGAGCTTGTAGATCTGGCTGCAGAAAAAGAAAGGCTTGCAAAAGAAGAGAAAAAACTCGTGGCGGAGATCGCCAGGGCTGAGGGGATGCTGAAGAACGAACGATTTTTATCAAAAGCGCCCGAAGCAAAGGTACAGGAAGAAAAGGACAAACTGGAGAAGTATACACAAATGCTTCAGCAGATCAAGTCGCAGCTTGCGCAGATGGGGTGAAAGAGTGAGCCATTCCGGCATTTTGGGGAACGCGGAATATTTCGCGAACGATTATCGGGACACTTATGTCAGGATCACGGGTGACAAGAGACAGGCGTGGTTATACCTGGCAGAAAGAGCCGACGGCGCGGGTTATCAGAAAGATGACCTGCTGCATATCCTTGCGGACAATGGGGTGGTGTACGGCATCAACCATTCCGCGCTGGTCACTATGTGCAAAAAGTCGGTTTATCACAGGGAAATCCTTGTGGCAGAAGGGGATGAACCCGTCGAGGGATCGGACGGATATTATGAGTTTACTTTTGATATCCAGTCGGGAAAGGCAAAGCCTGTGATCCGGGAAGACGGCAGTGTGGATTATCAAAGCATGAAGGCTGTTAATTCCGTGGAAGCGGGAGCATTGCTTGCCACCTACCACCATGCGATCCCGGGTAAAGACGGCAAGGATGTATTCGGCAATGTCAAAACTGTGCCCCTGGTGCGGGAACTTCAGGCGGCAGACGGCAGAGGCGTTTATCGCGGCATCGATGATCCGGATAAATATTATGCAGAAAAGAGCGGCAAGGTTGAGTTTGCGGCAGGGAAACTGAGCATTGTCAATGTGCTGGAGTTTTCCGGAGATGTGGATCAGCTCACCGGTAAACTGGAGTTTTTCGGTGATATTCATATCACCGGCAACGTGGAAGCCGGAACATTGATCCGGGCGGGAAAATCCCTGACCATAGACGGCGTTGTGGAATCGGCAGATCTGTATGCCGGCGGCGATATCATCTTAAAGAGAGGCATTCAGGGCAACCAGAAAGCCCATATCGCAGGAAGAGGGAGCCTGTACGCGGATTTCATTGAGCATTCTTATGTGAAGATGGAAGGCGACATCCTGGCAAATTATATCTTAAGTTCCTATATCAGTACCCAGGGACAGGTAAAACTGACCGGGAAAAAGGCATCTATCATCGGCGGAAATATTTACGCTATGATGGGAGTCTCCTGCAATGTTTTAGGGAATCCCAAGGAGATCAAGACTGCGGTAGCCAGCGGCATTTCGCAGGAGATGTATGATGAAAATGAACGGATCCAGCAGACCTTAAAGGAGGTCCGGGACAAAATACAGCAGATCCGTGAAGAAGTGAAGGCGTTCGGAAACAAGATCACGCCGGAATTGCAGGAAAGCTATAAAGCCAAGCTGCAGGATCAGATGACAAAACAGAAGACGGTGCTGGAGCAGCAGAAAAGGCTGTTTGAAAAGATGGAGCTGGCAAGGACTTCAAGGATCCAGATCCATGAGGATATTCATATGGGCTCAGAGATCTGCATCGATACCAATGTTATGAAGATCGACAAGCATAATTACAGCATGGAATATCGGAATGTGGCCGGTATGATCACCGGCAAGGTAATGGTATATAACTAGTCTGAAATGCGATAATAAACTGCCCGGATAACGGGCGATGGGAGATAATCATGATCAACTTTGAAGAAGAACTGAAGAAATTTCACCCCTCACTGGAGGTTGACGATGCGGCCGATGCCATCCATCAGCATGATCTGTCGGATGTTGCCGAAATCATCGTAGGGATGCTCAAAGACGAAAGATTCCGTAATGATGAGGTTTAACGATTGCCATGAATTGTTATAAGTGCGGCGCCGCGCTCAGTGAGAAGGATTTCTGTACAGCCTGCGGCGCAGATGTTTCCAAATATAAAAAAATTGTCTATACGTCAAATCGCCTATATAACGAAGGACTTGAGAAGGCAGGTGTCAGAGATCTGTCAGGGGCGATCATGTCCCTGAGGGAGAGCCTGAAGTTTGACAGGTCCAATGTGGAGGCCAGAAATCTTCTCGGTCTTTGTTATTTTGAAACGGGCGATGTAGTCGGCGCGCTGACGGAGTGGGTCATCAGCAAGAACTTCCGTTCCAAGAAGAATCTTGCGGATGATTATATCTATGCCGTGCAGTCAAATCCCGCCAGACTTGAATCCATCAATCAGAGCATTAAAAAGTATAATAAGGCGTTGATGTATTGCTATCAGGACAGCAAGGATCTTGCAATTATTCAGCTGAAAAAGGTATTGTCCCAGAATCCCCATCTGATACAGGGACATCTTCTGCTTGCGCTTTTATTCTTAGACAGCGAGCAGTATGCAAGGGCGAAAAAATCAGTTGCCAGCGTTCTGGCCATTGATGTGGGGAACACCATGGCCCTTTCCTATCTGAAATATGCGAACAAGATGCTCGGGATCGAAGAGGATGACGGCGCGGGTGCCGGCGGTAGTCTGACTTCCAAAAAGAAAAAGAGCGAAAGCGTCCGGGCGGCAGAGGGTTCTGTAACCTATCAGAGCGGAAATGATATCATTATCCAGCCGGCGGATGTGCATGAGCCCAGGGGAGCCTCTTCTCTGCTGAACATTCTGATCGGCCTGATCATCGGCGTGGCCGTCACCTATTTCCTGGTGCTGCCTGCGAGGATCCAGGTTGCGCGTAATGAGATGAGTGATGAACTGAAGGCAATCTCGGATAATTCCGACGCCAAGTCGGCCAGGATATCGGAACTTGAACAGAGCGTGGAGGCCCTGGAACAGGAAAAAACGCAGCTCCAGACAGCGATTGATGATTATACCGGTTCCGGTGGCGACGCATTGAAAGTTGATGCGCTTTTGGTGTCTGTGAAGGGATATCTTGATAATCCGGAGGATCCAACCCAGATCGCAGAAACCCTGTACAGCATTGACCGGGACTATATAGAGACGCTGGCGTCCGATTCTTATCGCAGCCTGTACCAGAAAATGATGTCCCTAGTTGCGCCTTCTGTTTCGGCGAAACTGTATGAAAGCGGCAAGGCATCTGTGAACCAGAGCGATTATACGACGGCGGTTACGACATTGGAAGAGGCGTGGTTTTTTGCAAAGACCTTGGAACAGCCTGATCCGGAAGTGCTCTATGAGTTAGCGGTTGCTTACCAGATGGCCGGAGAAAATGATAAGGCAAAGGATACCTACCAGAGCGTGATCTCAACCTTCCCGGATTCTTCTACCGCCGGAAAAGCATCAGAACGGCTGGATGAGATGGGAGATGGCACCGGCGCAGCGCCAGAAGCAAGCGAAGGCGGCGGAAATACACAGGCGGCAGAGAGTACTCAGCCGGCGGATAATGGCGACGAAGGCGGTGCGGATGCAGGTGCAGATGCCGCAGCTGGCGGTGAAGGCGATAATGCGGCTGGCGACGCAGCCGGGGAAACACCCGACGGCGGTGAGTTGGAGACGACTGAAACTGTGCAGGGATAAAACAATTGATAAGAATTTTAATAGAGCAATAATACGAAGATACAAGGAGGCATCATGGGCGGTTTTTTCGGAGTGGCATCAAAACAGGATTGTGTATTTGATCTGTATTTCGGGATCGATTACCATTCGCACCTCGGTACCAGGCGCGGCGGTATGACAGTGTTTGGAGAGGACGGTTTTGAACGGGCGATCCACAATATCGAGAACGCCCCTTTTCGTACCAAGTTTGATAAAGATGTAAATGAGATGAAAGGCTGGATGGGAATCGGCTGTATTTCCGACTATGAGCCACAGCCCCTGCTGATCAGGTCCCATCACGGCACTTATGCGCTGACCACGGTTAGCAAGATCAACAACATGGACGAGCTGGAAAGAGAACTGTTCCAGAACGGACATGCTCATTTTATGGAGATGAGCAGCGGCGAGATCAATGCAACAGAAATGGTGGCCGCCCTCATCAATCAAAAAGAAAACCTTGTGGAAGGGATCAAATACGCGCTGGAAGCCATCGATGGTTCCCTTTCCATTCTGCTCTTAAATGAAAAAGGCATCTACTGCGCAAGAGATAAATACGGCAGGACGCCGGTAGTCATCGGTAAAAAGACGGAAGGCTTTTGCGCATCCTTTGAAAGCTTCGCTTACAAGAATCTCGGCTATTCGGATTATAAGGAATTAGGACCCGGCGAGATCGCAGTTATCACCGATTCCAACTGTGTAACACTGGTCAATCCCGGGAAGGAGATGAAGATCTGTACCTTCCTCTGGATCTATTACGGTTATCCCTCATCCAGCTATGAAGGCTTGAATGTAGAGGAGATGCGGTACCACTGCGGTGCAAAAATGGCAGCCAGGGACAACGTGAAACCGGATATCGTAGCCGGCGTGCCGGATTCCGGAACAGCCCATGCAGTGGGTTATGCGAATGAGTCGGGAATCCCCTTCTCCAGGCCCTTTATCAAGTATACGCCTACCTGGCCCCGGTCCTTTATGCCGACCATGCAGGAAAAGAGAAATCTCATTGCCAGGATGAAACTCCTTGCAGTACAGGAGCTGATCAAAGATAAGAGCCTTCTGCTCATCGATGATTCCATTGTCCGCGGCACGCAGCTTCGGGAAACCACGGAATACCTGTTTGAGAGCGGAGCAAAGGAAGTGCATATCCGTCCTGCCTGCCCACCGCTTCTGTTCGGTTGCAAATACCTGAATTTCTCCCGTTCTTCCTCGGAATTGGATCTGATCACAAGACGCGTGATCGAGCGGCTGGAAAACGGAAATGTGACAACGGAAATCCTGAAAGAATATGCGGATCCTGAGTCGGAAAAATACGAGACCATGGTGGAAGAGATCCGTAAGGAACTGAAGTTTACGTCCCTTCGCTTCAACCGCCTTGACGATATGATCGAAGCTACCGGCATGGAAAAATGCAAGCTCTGCACCTATTGCTGGGATGGGGAAGAGTGAATCAGAACTTTGGAATGATCATCATTTGATTTAAGACATGGGGAACATTTTTTAGGAGGCATCATGCAAAAGATCGGTTTTGACAATGATAAATACCTGACCATCCAGTCCGAGCACATCAAAGACCGGATCGGCCAGTTTGGCGACAAGCTTTATCTGGAATTCGGCGGAAAGCTCTTTGACGATTATCATGCATCCCGCGTGCTTCCGGGTTTTCATCCCGATTCCAAGATCCAGATGTTAAAGCAACTGAAGGACCGCACCGAGATCATCATCGTGATCAGTGCAGGTGATATTGAGAAAAACAAGGTCCGCGGCGATATCGGCATTACCTACGATATGGATGTGCTGCGCCTGGTGGACGCTTTTACCAATCAGGGACTGTATGTGGGCAGTGTTGTGCTGACACAGTTTGCGGGACAGCCTTCCGCCATCGCTTATGAGAAAAAGCTCAAAGCCCTGGGGATGAAGACCTACAGACATTATCCCATCGAAGGTTATCCTTCCAATATTTCACTGATTGTCAGTGACGAGGGATATGGCAAAAACGATTATATCGAAACAACAAGGCCGCTGGTTGTCATTACAGCGCCCGGACCCGGCAGCGGAAAAATGGCCACCTGTCTGTCCCAGCTCTATCATGAGCAAAAGCGCGGCGTGAAGGCAGGCTATGCAAAGTTCGAGACCTTCCCGATCTGGAATATCCCGCTCAATCATCCGGTAAACCTGGCTTACGAAGCGGCAACGGCTGATCTGAATGATATCAACATGATCGATCCTTTCCATTTAGAGGCTTATGGGGAGAAGTTAGTTAATTATATCAGGGATGTGG
>JAFZNL010000050.1 GCA_017550925.1 Lachnospiraceae bacterium
GAATGACCTGCGAATCGTCGATCCCTTCATATAAAGAGGCTTCGTCCCGGATGTTTTTCTCCGTGGTAACTGCTTTGGAAACCGCCATTACCTGCGGTCCATCTTCCCCGCTCTTCTTTTCCGTCTCTTGCTTTTCTCCGTCCTCTCCGCGCTGTTCTTCCCCGGGTTGATCCTGATCTGTCGCCACGGTTCCCTTCCGGGCCGCTGTGCTCAGTGCCTGTCCAGCTGTCATCACCTGCTCATCGTCTTTGCTTTCGGACAGCAAGCTGCCACACCCCGTAAACAGAAGGGATGTCACTGTCAATATGGATATGAAAATTCGCATTCTTTTTAATCTATGCATCATATCTAATACCATCTACGCTCTCGCATTCTTCTTCTCATAGCGTGTCTGGGCCCATCTTCCTATCTTGGAAAACAGTCCCTTCTCCTGCCCCGGAACCAGACTCTGCTTGGATAGCAGGAAATAGGGAAGCCTTCTGGTAAACCAGTCAAGGTGCGCTAATGACAGGAAATAAAAGAAGATGCATCCTGCAAAAAAGCCCACGCCGAAATATCCCACATCTCCGTTTTTTACCTGCATAATGGTAAAAGCGGTGCCGATAATGGAAAACACGGAAGACCCGATCAGGGCGCCGCCGTAATCCTCAAAGTACAACTCGATCAGCATCAGGGAATTGGCAATGGCATAGGTCCCGTATCCGGCGCACAAAAACTTATAGATGGCAATGGCATTATTGCTCATGCCGGGCAGGATCAGCTTAAAGATGGGAGGCCCTAACACGATGAACAATACCGTGGTAAACAGCTGCTTACATCCTAAGTAAATGATCTCCCGCTGCAGCATATCCAACATTTCTTTTCCGGCCAGATAGATATCGCCAATAGCGCCCCTGTCTGTGAATAACCCGTAGTAACTGCTGTATTTGGGATAAAAATTCACCTCCACGGAAACCACGAAACTAATGGTGGTCACCAGCAGGGAAAAGAATGCGATCAGCGCCGGGATCTCGTATTCTGGTGCGTTGTAAAACAGCCCTTCCACCTGTACCTGCAAGGGTCCGAAATACATGACGATAATATGGGAAAAAAGTCCGAACCGAACCATAAAACCGCACAGAGCCAGGGTGGGATACTTATCAAACCAGCGAAGGAAGGCAAAACAGCTCCCGTAGCTCTTCGGGAAATATTCCAGCATCAGGCGTAGATAACGCACCGACAAAATCCCATAGCCGATGATGACACATAAAAACAGACTCTCAAGGCTTGTCCAGCCAAAGAGGATAAATAAAAGCGCCAGCAAAAATGCGAACATCAGCGAGATCGCAAAGGAAAGCACGATGGCCTGAAAGTCTTTCAACGCCGTCATATAGATCATTTCCGTCCATACCACGATCATGACCATGGCAAACCAGAGACATAACAGGATGTGCAAAAACTTTGCCCCGGAAAAGAGCAAGAATACACCGTAAGTTGCAATACATACGATCAACTCCAGAACAACACAGCCGTAAAAAGAGGGCATGATCTCTTCCTCTTTTTCCTCATAGATCCGATCCGAAACAAAACGGGTCACCACCATATTAAAGATGGACGAGATCAGAAGGGAGGCCAAAAGAGAATAAGTCAGCATACAGTTGAGAAGATCCCTGTCATGGGAATTCATGCCGCCGATCCTTGCCACAAAGGATACGCCAAGGAGCAACAGCACGCCCAAAAACATGGGTCCAACCGTGACGATCCCGGAATAACCATAGGCCTTACAGAGGTTCAATATTCCTTTCTTTTGAAACAGCCTTTTTAAGCTGAAGCCTATTCCTGCCATCTTTTCAGCACCTCATCATACGCTGCCAGATATTTTGCCATCATATCTTCATGACGGAAATACCGCTCTACTCTTTCTTTTGCCGCAATACCCATCTGATACCGCTTATCCGTCTGCAGGCACATCCTTGCCATAGCATCCGTCAGTGCCCGGATATCCATAGGGGGAACACAGTAGCCTGCGCTACCCAGGTCATCATCCTCTGCCACTTTGGTAACCAGTTCCTTGCAGTTGCCCACATCCGTTGTCACCGCTGGCCTGCCGGCTGCAAAGGACTCCAGTACCGACAGCGGCATCCCTTCCGAAATACTTGAAAGCACGGTAAAGTCAAAGTCTACCATTTTTTCCACCACATTTACCATACCGAGGAAATAGATGTCCTTGACGCCAAGACGCTCTACCAGGTCGTAACATTCCTGTGCATATTTTTTATCATCCTCCGGTCCTGCTATAAACAGTCGCGCATTGGGCACTCTGTACTTCACCCCGGAAAAGGCATAGATCATGGTCTTTACATCTTTGATGGGCGCAATGCGGAGCACAGCTCCGATATCAACAAAACCGTTGGCGGGTTTCGGTCCGATATCCTGAAAGCGCTCAAAATGGATCCCGTTGCCGATATAAATACATTTATCGGGATCACAGCCCATATCCACCTGAATCTTTCTTGCCCCTGCAAAAAGGCTTGTGATCATGCCGGCTTTTTCATAGGCACCGGCAGAAAGCATGTAGAAAAACCGCACCCAGAATTTCTTAAATGCGGGGATAACCCATTTTGCACGGATGATCTCCTCTTCCCGTTCTCTGGTATAAATCCCGTGTTCCGAGATCATATAGGGCACGTGATACTTATAGCTGCCAAGTCTTGCCAGGATCCCGCTGTAGCCCGTGGCGATGGAATGGTACAGATCAGCCGTCGGAACTTCCGCATGGATGGTATAGAGCACCGGCAGGAACATGGACCGGATGGTATGGAAAAAGTCCGAAAACGCGGTATAGGTATATTCCTCTTTACAGATATCCGTCAGGATATCCAGAAACTGATGGCTCATCAAAAAGGAAAGTGGTTCGATCTGCTGGTCCTGATACATTTCAAACAGGGTTTCCCAGTCCGGCCGGTCGCAGTCGATGAACTTTCGCAGGGTCTCAATCTGTGCCGGGGTATACTTATGCCGTTTGATGCTCTCTTTTGCTTTCAGGGCATCATTTAAGAACAGCTCGTGCACCTCCACCACATTGGATGGCAGCGTATATTTGAATTTTCCCTTCATGGATGCATCCGATGCAATGGCCCAGATCACGAATTCGTGCTGGGGCAGCGCCGTCATGTATTGGTGGATCCAGGTGGATACACCGCCGGTCACATATGGATAACATCCTTCCAAGATGACACAGATTCTCATATTACTTACCTGTTATGACTTTACCAGGTCCTCATTTTTTTTTGTTAACCTGATCTATTACTTGAATCTATTACTTGAATTCATTACTTCTATTACTTAAAGTTGATCTCTACATGATCCTGGTCAGCTTTCAGCAGATACAGGTCGTAGGTTACCGGGGTCAGGCTACCGCCAGCCACGGAATCGATCCTCTTCTTGCCGCCGAGCCTGATCATCATCCATTCTTCATATTCAAAATGTGAAAATGACAGGTTCAATTTGTTCCCTTCTTCATCCCACTGCCTTGCCACTTTAGTCAGGTCATAGCGTTGAACTGCCGCTGCCAGCTCTGAACCGGTCAGATAGCGGATCTCGGAAGCGCCCTCTCCCAGCCAGTCCATATAGCTTTCCAAGCCCTTTGAAAGCACCGGCCAGCCTTCAGCCGCACCACGGTCTTCATCGAGCACATCATCGGGATGCTGGAAGTGTGTGCTGACATAGTGGAAGGTCAGCTCAGACAGGGCTGCTAAGTACATGTAATCATCGATCCGGTAACCGGAGATGATACGGGGCGTATTCACAATGCCGTCCTGTGCCGATACATCAAACTCCTGGGCGTAGGCAAGGTCCGCCGGTAAATAAACGGATGCGATCGCTCTCAGCTGGGTGGTGCTGATGATATCCCTTCCTTCCGCGGAAAGCACATTGGAAGGGGGCACATACACCTGAAGCTGTTCTTCCGGAAACAGTTCCTTGGAAAAATCAATAACCTCATTTAAGGAATTTTTCATGGTATAGGGCTTGGACCACTGGATATAACCGTCATACATATCCTGGTAGTCGAAGTTCCGAAGCACCAGCGGCATATGGTTGTATCCATGGATACCGATCTCGCCGCCTGCCTCAAGGAGCATATTGCCAAAGAGCAAAAACCGGCTCACATCCGTCTGGCGTTCAAACTGTCCCGTAACCTGATCATTGTAGTTTTCGATCACAAGGCCGGTATAATAAACGCCATGCCTCTTTGCCATATCATAGACATCATTCCACCATACCTGGGAATAAAAATCGCCGATGGACATATTGTAATCCCTGGTGATATATTGGGCATCTCCCTCCGGGATGGGAGACGGAAAGTCGTCGATATAAAAGGCCGCGCCATTGATCACAGGATACACGCAAAAATCGCCCATGAGGCTATAGGCTGCGCAATGCAGTCCCCTGTAGGCTTTTTCCATAATGCCGAAATTATCAAAGACTACTGTGCCGAAACCCACATTGCGCCGCCAAAGGATGGGCACCGGATGATCCGAAACGGATTCGATATATACCTCACAGTCCCCGGTCAGGGAAACTTCACGGGATGACTCATAGGCATCCTCGATCATGTAATCCCGCATCTGGCCGCCGGGCATGATGTCTTTCACAAAGTGGACCCCGTCCACTAAGATATTATTCCCGCTGTCCTTGATACCGCAGATATCATACATGCTCTCGAAACTGCCGTTCTTTTCCGGCGCATAGAGGATCATCAGATCTCCGCCGGCTTTCACCCACTTTTTCAAAACGCTGTAGATATCGGAAAGCTTTTGAAAATGGCTGACCGCGATCACGATCCGCTGGCTCTCATTTACAATACCTTCCGACAGCTCCCCGGCCTCGCACAGCTTGTACGGTTCCTGCATCTGGGAAAGAACCGGTTCCATCATCTGGGTGCTTTTCTCGCTGACCACATCCTCTGCCTCATAGACCAGCAGCGTCTGACTGTCAGCCGGCAGCGCCTCCTCTTCCCCACTGATCTCTAAGTTTTTCACCCTGTAGAGCTGATCTTTTGGCAAAAGAGTGAGCCTCTCATCCCTGACTTCGTACTGCACATTTGCCTGCACGGTCATCAGCGCTGCGATCAACGCAATGAAAACTGCGCCGAGTACATACATACCGCCCAGTTTCATATGGTTATCATAGATATCATTTTCGGTTTTTTTCCTGAATAACTGAAACATCCGAAAAACTCCTGCCTGCTTTACCTTAAGACACTTCCCAGAACCGCACCATTTCACGAAGGCGTGTGGTCAGGAAAACTCCTTCTTCATCCATCTTTGCGATCAGCGCGCGGATCTTCCCGCTGTCCTTTTGCAGCATGGCGCTCTCCAATTTATATCGATAGATCGCATCCCTGCCGGGCCAGGTCTCTTCCATCATGGCGATATCTTCTTCCAGCGCCTCCACATCCCCGAGACGGACATCCGCATCAGCCTTTTTATTCAAAAGTGTCCATCTGCCGCTTACATTCTCTTCTTTCAGCTTCTGTCCCGTGAACTGCGAAAAAAGCTTCAACTGGCTCCGCAGTGCATCACCCTCTAACAGGCCGCTGTCAATATATCGTTCCAAGCAGAGCATGTATTCCTGATCGATAGTGGTGTCCATGGGGCTTTTTGCCTTTCTCTGCGCAATATCATGAAAGGCAAGGTCAAACTCTTTTTGAATCTCCGCTAAGGCGGTGGCCGCATAATGCACAACCTCGGTATCCGGATTTGCCTTTGCCTTGTACAGCTGTGTGACATATTCTTCCGGATTGGCATAAAGTACGTCCACGATCAGCTCGCGCCTTGTCTTGGTATCGTTCACAAGCAAAGCCTCTTCGATGGGAACTACTTTACCGCGCATCTCATCGCTATCCACCTGCACGCTGCGCCGGACGCTGTAATACTGCTCCTCAGAAACATCGGAAACATCATCCGGCAGTCCGGCTTCCCCGGACATCGTTTTTTCCTTCTGCAGCTTTTCTCCCTCCCGGGTTGCCCAGGGAAGCTTCGTTGTGATGCCCCCATTATGCATCAGTGCCTGAAAACCCTGCAGCTGCCTGCCATTCGAATCGGCATCCGCATTCAGCTGTGTATACAGCTGCAGAGGTCCCCAGATGGGGATCATCACCGCAATCCATAAAAGGGCGCCTCCGGCATTGATCCGTCTTGCTCGCCAGGCATTCAGGAGCACGATGCAGAGTATGATATGTACAATGTAGATCAAGATAACCATGACCATATCTGACAGCTCCTATATTCCCTCTACAATTCTGTAATCTACGCCGCCCGCCTCAAGACGGTTGCCGATGATCTTGAAGATCTCTCCCGTGATCTGAGACAGCATCAGATAGTGGTTGCCTTCCTGATCATCGCCAAGTTCATCGCTGTGACGGATCATGCCCTGCAGTTTTTCACAGGTAGCAGGGAAATCATCCGTATA
>JAFZNL010000005.1 GCA_017550925.1 Lachnospiraceae bacterium
CCAATGAATGATAAAAGTGTCGATGTAACGGTAAGTCCAGATGCACCGGACGATAGTGATGATATAGACTATTGTGTTGAAATTAAAATTCTAAATAAAGATATATATATAAACGATGAGCAGATCGAGTACGATGAAGAAGTTGAAAATGATTTACGGGACAAATTAACAGAAAAGCTAAACGCTTTATATGACAAAGATAAGGGACAGGTTATACTTGATTGGTTAGATGGGCATAATCAGGTCTGTAATGAAGTGTCAGATATACTTAATGATTTAGGTATTAAACCTGAAGAAAAAAGGTGATGATATGAAAAATAATCTGGTTGTTTTTTGGGGGATAATTGCATTTTGTGTATGTTCGTTATCATTAAATGTGTATGCGAAAGATAAAACCGAATCAGTGGGAAACATTGATAAAACTCTATACAATAATGCTTCTGTTGATTTGGTGTGTAAAGAATTCAAAGTAAATGGATATAGAGCGTCGAATAAGTATAAAGGAAAGTATTATGCTTTGGCAGGAGTAGTAGAATCAATAGATTCAACCGGTAAGAAGCTTGTGCTGAAAACAACAGAGTCATCAAATTTATATTTTGAGTGTACGTGTTCGTCAAAAAATGTAAAAGAGGGGATAGGAAAACTATCGGCTAATGATAAGGTGATTGCCTGTGGTAAAGTAAAAAAAGCAGATGAAAAGGTATTTGAAATTGCGGTAGATGAAATAATTGCTGTTAGTAATCCAATCTCACAGTATGATGGAGGGTTTACTTTTTCGGATGGAGCAGTATATTTAGAGTCTGATTTGGCGCAGTTTGATATTGATGAAACGGCAAGTATAAGGTTGCTTAAGAAGTGGAAGGATATTTCTAAAGAGGAAGAATGGAATAAAAAAATGAATGATAGTTTTGGAACAGTTCCGGGGAGTATTTATGATTTAGGCAATGATGAAATGTTTGGAATATATTCTTTCTCATGGGAAGAAATCAGAAAGATGGCAGAAAAAAAGAAAAACGGTGGGAAGGAATGGAAAGTATTTGTTGAAGATAAAGTTGAAAGGTTTCTTTTGGATACATTAAGTAAAGGTGAATTTGATTATAATTTTGGTATTGCAAAAAGTGTTAAAAATATTAAGGTTATAGATAAGAAATATGATTATTTCTATGGAATAGATAATGATAAAGAGAATCATTCAGAAATGTTCTTTATTCGATCGGGTGAGAATTTTTTGGCATGTGTGTACGATTATGGGAAGGATCCAAAACATTGTGGCGAGGTCGCTTTTGTTTTATCGACAATGTCAGTCGATCAAGGATCAGATAAGAAGAAGTAAAGTGTATCTGTATACAAAGCAAATGAGGATTGACGTATATTAATGTTTTAATTGGAATACTCATGGATAATGGAAAAATAAGGACAGCCCCGCCACAGAAGGGCTGTCCCCGTTATGATATCATAAGTCCCTACGGCCGTCGTTTCGTATGATAGTGATTCCTAAGGGTGCTTTTCATGCTTTTGGTGATATCAAAAAGCAGGTTTTCCTCATCATCGGCGCAATCCTCCAGCATTCGTTTCCATTTTACAAGCCGGGGATCCTCCCGGGGAGTTCCGGGGATCAGCAGATAGTCAAGACTTACACCGAGGGCTATTGCGATGGAACGCATGGCGTCGCGGCCAGCTGCTTTTTTACCGGTTTCAATCTCACACATGTAGGTAGGGGAAATGCCGGCCAGTTCAGCGAGCTTGTCCTGGGTCAGATGCTCCACCTCTCTGAAATACCGGATTTTTTCCCCGATTTCTTTTCTTTCTTCTTCTTTTTCTTTCCGTTCGTTTTCTGTCATGTCAAATTTCCTCCTAAAAAGTATTAATTCCATCGCCTAAAGACGATAACTTCGACTGTGGCTTATTCAAATACTCGCTTATTGGCGATAAAATTCAAGAGATTTATCGTCTAAAAACCATAGCAGGTGGGTGCGGTGAGTATAAAAATGAAGGAAATCGGAGCTCGTATACGTCAGGCAAGGAAAGCCATGAAGCTGTCCCAGAATGAGCTGGCAGAGATGGTAAGCATTTCGCCGTCACATATGAGCGATATCGAAAACGGTAAGAAGATAGTTAAACTTGATATATTTATGCGCCTTACCGAGGCATTACAGGTATCAGCTGACTGGCTGCTTCGGACTGACGTCCCGCAGGTGGCATCTATCCATACCCAGGAGCTTTCAACGATTCTTGGAGACTGTACTCCGTCAGAAGCACAATCCATTATCAAGATGGCTAAAGAAATGAAAACCGCCATCCGCGAATCAGCAGGAAAATAGAAGCAAACAGAATAGTTTTTGCACTTTCTTAAACCTATTGCGAAGTTTTTTTCACCAATCTTCGCAATAGGTTTATTAAGTTTGCACATTATTTGATTTATAATCTAACGCAGGGCATACCAACTCTATGATCTGTATCAGGGATGGAGGAAAGAGGGGTGAAACAGATACCGGTCATAGACATGAAAGCAACCGGAAAGAACATAGTAAGGCTCCGCGAAGAGGCCGGGCTGTCGGTCAAGGAGTTTGCGTATCTGCTTGGATTTGAATCCCCACAGGCAGTATATAAATGGCAGTGCGGAATCAACATCCCTTCCGTAGACAACCTGCTTATCATGGCAGCGGTCCTTGGTACGACAATGGAAGAGATCGTGGTCACGGTTCTTATAGACATAAATGAAAACAACATTGACAGACACAGGTGCAGGTAAATGATAGGCTCGGAAGAAAAGCTGACAAATACAGAGGAAAAGAAGGCCAGGATCAGGGAACGGTATAAGGGTGTTAGTGAAGACCAGCTTTCCGTGATCCCGGCGATACCCAAGATCGACATTTTCGATAAAGACAGAAGCCTGCGGGTTGCAGTATATGCGCGTGTATCGACAGATGATCCGAACCAGACATCTTCATATGAGCTGCAGAAAAACCACTATACCGATCTGATCTCCCGCAACCCACAGTGGACACTTGTTGATATCTACGCAGACGAAGGGATCTCAGGAACATCGCTACAGCACCGTGACAACTTTATCCGACTGATCAATGACTGTGAAGCCGGGCTTGTTGACCTGATCGTGACAAAGAGTGTTTCGAGGTTTGCAAGAAACCTGCTCGACAGTGTGGGTTATATCAGGAAACTTGGCGCCATGAACCCGCCTATCGGTGTGTTTTTCGAGACTGAGAACTTAAATACCCTGAACTCGCAAAGTGAGATGACGATCGCTTTTCTTTCTACCATGGCACAGGAGGAAAGCCACAATAAGAGCGAGATCATGAACGCTTCCATAGAGATGCGCTTCAGGAGGGGGATCTTCCTTACACCGCCGCTTCTTGGTTATGACCGGGATGAAGACGGGAATCTTGTCATCAATGAGGAAGAGGCAAAAACAGTCCGTTTGATCTTTTTTCTGTTTCTGTTCGGATATTCTACAGGCCAGATCGCTCAAACCCTGACAGAGCTTAAGAGACAGACCAAGAAAGGTAACATCAAATGGTCAGGGCAAACGGTTCTTGACCAGCTCAGGAATGAGCGCCACTGCGGATCCGTTCTTGCCAGGAAAACATTTACGCCAAGTTATCTGGATCATAAAGCACGGAAAAACAGGCAGGACCGGAACCAGTATTTCCAGGAAGAACATCATGAACCAATCATATCAAGGGCAGATTTCATTGCCGTTCAGCATATATTGCAGAATTCCAGATGTGGGAATAAGAACATCCTGCCGGTGCTTAAGGTAGTGCCGGACGGTCCGCTGGCCGGTTTTGTTTTGATCAATCCCCGCTGGTCAGGGTTCAAACCGGAAGACTATCATACAGCGTCAAAGACGGCAAATTGCGATGGCGACGGGAGCTTAGATACGATAAGCGTGAAGGAAGGCGACCCGGATCTGAGAGGCTTTGAAGTGGTCCGGTCAGAATTCCTGGATACTGCGAATAAGCTTACGGTTTCATTTTCCCTGAAAAAACTGAAGTTCACAATGGCATGCGTAAGGAGGATCGACAGTCAGCTTGTGGAGCTTCTCATACATCCGGAAAAGAAGATCCTGGTCGTTCGGGCGACAAAACAGGAAAGCAGGCTGGGATTTGAGTGGATGAGGAAAGTGGACGGTGACAGGATACCGCGGGAGATCGGCGTAAGTGCCATCATGCCATGCATCTTTGCATTGCTTGAATGGAATCCGGATTTCAGATACAGCATACAGGGAGCCACGATAGATGAAGAGGGATCAAGCCTTCTTGTCTTTGACTTAAACGCCGCAGAGGTATTTATGCCAAAGAAAGTGATAGGTGAAGGAGAGAGTGATCCGGCCATAGAAAGCAGCGCGGTATACGGAGATAAACACAACATCATCGGTTTTCCCACGTCCTGGGCGGAAGGCTTCGGGGAAAACTATTATACGCGGCAGAATTCGTTTGAAGTGACGCTCAGACAGAGCAGACTTCCGATCATATTGTCGGGGGACATGACAAGTTATGATCCGAATCCGGAGATACAGATCCCGACACCGGAAAGCATGGCAGGGAGAATAGAAATCGTAATGAAAGATATAACAGGGGAGGTAGCAAAGGTTGAGTGAAAAGCAGAATCGGGCGGAAATGGAGCTGATCAATGATCCGGACTATGATTACCTGGGTTTTCAGGTTGTAAGGGGCGAATTCTTTCCTCACACGTATGAACCTTGTTTGACATTCGCTGACTGCAAAGTGTATGTGAACACTGCCTGTATCAGAAAAATGCCAATGTATGATTATGTGCAGATGCTTGTGGATCCCGACAAGAAAAGGGTTGCTGTTCTTCCGTGTGAAGAAGGGGAGAAAGATTCATTCAGATGGTGTTCAGCCACTGATAAAAGGTCGCCGAAACAGATCAGCTGCAAGATTTTTTTTGCCAAAGTTTTTGCACTGATGGGTTGGGATCCGAAAAACCGTTATAAGCTGATAGGCAAATGGAGGGATACCAAGATCGGTAAGATTTTTGCCTATGATCTGACCTGTCCGGAAGTATATGAGCGAAAGGTAAAGGAAGACGGTAAGATCATAACATCCAGAGTGCCGATCTATTCAGAGGACTGGAAGAATCAGTTTGGCGTTCCCATTACGGAACACATGGCTGGTAATATTGTCAACATCTTTAATAATTCTGCAGTGTTCACGTTAACAAAGGACCCAAAAGGTCTGAGCATGGAAGAAGCATTTGCTTCCGTAGAAAAAGAAAGCGGGGTAAAGAAAAATGATGGATCAGATGCTGAAGACGTCGTGGAATAAGCCGGTACTGACAGTAGATCTTAAGAGGAAACGGTTACGCCTGTATAAACATGTTCTGCGGCTTTTGAATTATCCGGAATATGTCCAATTCCTGATCAATCCTGAAAAAAAGCTCCTCGTGGTCATGAGAAGTGATGAGAATGATCTGTCTCCCCGGAAACTCTACTGGACAACCTTAAGTGACAGCCACCAGTGCTGTGAGTTTTACTGCAAGATTTTCGTTGAAGCCCTGCAGAAGGCGTTTTACAGAACAGGAGAAGAAAAAACATATCGTTTGATAGGAAGGTTCAACGAAAGAAAAAAGTATGTCGTATTTGACTTTGGCAAGTCTGAACCCATTGAGTATGAGGCGGAGGCAGTAGAAACGTAATGCAGGAAAGACTGGGGAGGCGCTATGGCCTGTACATATTGGCGACTGACGAGGAGTTTGCAAGGCTGCATGTTCCCGCGCCTGCAGACCATATAAAGAGACTGGAAAAAGAGATCATAAAAACCGGTGCAACAAAGCCTGTCATGACATGGCGGGGGTATATAGTGGATGGCCATAAAAGGTATGAGATCTTCCACCGCCACAATATCCCGTTTTTCAAATATGACCTGGAACTGGAGACGCGCTACGATGTGATGGAATGGATCTGTGACAAAAGCCTGCGACGCCAGGATCTTTCGGAGGAATACAGGAAATACTTTATCGGCAAGAAGATGCTGCTTCGGTATAAAAAGTTTGAATTCAAGGAAGGTTTGGAACAGGCAGATGCAGAGCAGGAAGGAGGTTCTGCTCTGCCGGAGACTAAGTACAAGATCGCTGCACAAATCGGTAAAGCCTATCATCTCTCATATGGGACGGTCAAAAAGTACAGTCAGTACACGACTGCCATAGATGCCATTAGAAAATACGAGCCGTCCATTGCAGAAAACATACTCTCTGGTAAGGTGAGAGTTTCACATGAAAATGTGGTATCAGTCTCACATTTTTCGCAGGATCAGATACATCTTTTAAAAGAGATCTTCACAGATGGAAAGCACGAAAAGATCCAGTCATCCCATATCTGGAATGAGCTTCGCTGGAGCTGCCTGCATCCATCGGTGCCGGCAAAGAAAAAGCTACCGGAGGTGGAAGCAGAAATAAAGAAGATGCCAAAATACGACCCGGATGCTGAGCTGCAAAGCCTGGCACTTACGATCCCGACCTGGAAGAGTAGTATCGAGCGGGTGATGGGAGCAGCGGATTTTGATCATGCCTCGGAAAGGGCTAAGATCAATCTTCTGATCAGGCTTTCATCTTTATCGGACACCATCAAAACAATATCACAGATCATCAAGGAGACAGACAATGAGCAAAGAAATGGAACAGGAGCAGGATCTGGAGCGGTTCGTGCCGCAGGTACACTACGAACTGATACCGATAAAGAACCTGGTCTCGAACCAGGAATATCAGAGAAACCTTTCACTAAAGCACGTCCAGAAAGCTGCTTCCCATTTTGATATCTATCAGATCAATCCGGTGAAGGTGAGCAGGCGTAATGGGATAAACTATGTTTTTAACGGACAGCATACGATCGAGATCGTGGCGCTTATATCCGGATCCCGGGAAACGCCTGTCTGGTGTATGATCTATGATGACCTGATCTATGAGCGCGAGGCGGACATTTTTGCCAATCAGATGAAATATACCAAGCCCCTTCTGCCTTATGAGATCTTCATGGCCAATATTGAAGCGGGAAATGATAAGCAGCTCTTTATCAAGGAGCTTGTCGAATCATACAATCTTACGATAACTCCCTCGTCCACAAATGGCGGGATCTGCGCCGTATCAACCCTTGAGAGCATCTTTGACAAATACGGGTTTCACTGCCTGGACAGAGTGCTGAGGCTGTGTGTTGGCACCTGGGAAGGAGAACCGCAGTCCTTTACCTCTAACATGCTAAATGGGATCGCGAGGGTGGTAAGCACCTACGGAGATCTGCTTAAAGATGATATATTCAAGGATAAGCTAGGGTGCATTTCCTTAAAGGAACTGACCAGGACTGCAAAGGACCGGCGCGCCGGATCCCTCGGTTTTTCGGAAGCAATCGTGACATATTATAACAAGAGGAGCCGTTTTGGCCTGCCGATGCAAGATCTCTATTCGCACAAGCCAAAGAAGAAGCAGGAAGAGACGGAGAGTGCGGAAGCAGACGCGGAGGCGGATAAAACAGTGGATGTCATGACAGAAGCTGTGGCAGAAAGCACTGAGGAGGCTGCGGCAGAAATGAGTGTTGGAAATGAAGCGATAGAATTGGACATTTACAGATAGATGCGATCTGGGTTTATAAGTTAAAGGCTTAAAACTCCTGATCATTTATCATCATGTCAACAATGTTCAGGTGTTTTATTCCACTTCTCTTCTGAAGCAGTTTATCCATGGTGATC
>JAFZNL010000002.1 GCA_017550925.1 Lachnospiraceae bacterium
ATATTCGATATTCATATTTATGTAGCCTGAGTTATATCAGGTAGAGGCATCAGGCTAATGCCATTAAAAGACCGGAGTGCATGCGCTTCGGAAATTTATAAATATCAACCATGAGTTGGTAAATAGCCATACCGGATCTCCAAAACCGCATCCGGCACTGCTTCGCTGAGCATCACGAAGTCAGTAGCATCATCCGAAAGGTTCACATCGCTTTCTTCTGCGGCAGCACTCTCCGTTTCCTGTGCCCGGGTCAGATGATCCATGGTATCGATCACAACCGTGCAGTCAGGTTTTACCGTCTGCATCACGATCTTCATGATGTTCTCAGGCAATGCCACACATCCGCCTGTATAGGTCTTCCATGAGCCAAAGCAATGCAGAAAGATCGCGGAGCCTCTCCCAGCTGTTCCGTCTTCATTAAAACTGATATTCAGGCAATATTGATACTCATAGGAACAATCGATAATGTGCTCGCTGTCCGTCATATCAAGATCGGGATAGTCGTTGATATTGACCATCTCATTGTAATGCATTCCGTCTCTTGTATCTCCCGACCAGTAGGTGTCCTCATCCACTTTGACATAAGGAATGGCGCAGCCAGGATCATCAGCAATTCCGAAAGCCTTGTTAAAGTGATAGGTTCCTATGGGTGTTTGGCCGCAGCCCTCTTTATGATCTTTATCAAGGCACAATCCGTTTTTTCCCACATATGCAGGCGTGGATAAAACCTGTTCCCACTCACCCGCTTCGTTTTTTTCATGCATGGTGACGGTTGCCGTTGTCTTATCCATTCCCATTCCTGCAACAACAAACAGCTGCGTCACGCTGTCATCTTTGGCTGCTGCAAGGGCATTTACCCAGTCCGGAGAAGGCTCTTTTTCATGATTGGAAGAAAACAGGGAATCCGATTTATTCCCATCCTGTTTATCTGACACATTCTCTGTGTCTGACGCACTTTCTGTCTTCGTATCATCCCCGGCCGGGGCATCAACACTTTGCGTATCCTCTTGTTTCATTGAAACCGTATCATCTGCTGCAGAAGTGTCCGTGTTTTCGGTATTTACGTTCTCATCTGCTTTCTTTCCGCATGCACTGAGCATGCAAAAAACGATAAGCACAATCAATATTCTTCTGAGTTTTTTTGCCTTCATGATCCGGTTCCTTTCCAATAGCGCCGACCCTTTTGCCTTTATTTTTTCTGAACAGAATAACCGAATTTGCCCAGTTTCTCTCCAAGTCCGAAATACTCTCCGTGGAAGTATGCCACCAGATGGGTACTGTTAAGTTCGTATTTGCCGCTTTCATTCATGTACTTATCATCCACGGTGACGCCAACTACTTCGGCAATGAACATATCGTGGCTGCCCAGTTCTTTGACTTCTTTTACCTTGCAGGCAAGGGAGAGCGGGCTTTCTGCGATAGCCGGCGCAGATACGCCTTCGATCTGAACGGGTGTTAAATTCATCTCTTTGAACTTGTCCACGTCCCTGCCGGATTTCACGCCGCAGTAATCCGTTGCAAAAGTCAGGTCCTCCGTTACCAGGTTGATCACGAACTCTCCCGTACGCTCAATGATGTCATGGGAATAACGCTCCTTGCGCACAGAGATGGATACCATGCAGGGATCGGAGCATATGGTTCCTGCCCATGCTACCGTAACGATATTGGGTTTTGCGCCTTCTTCGCCGCAGCTAACCATAACGACCGGAAGGGGATAGAGCATGTTTCCGGGTTTCCAACTTACTTTTGCCATTTTTCATACCTCCTGAAATTGGTTTCCATTTTTCAAATTTGCAAACTAACTATGCACTGTTTCATTACAATACATTGCCAATTTTTTATGCCATATGACTTACACCAGCGGTGCAAAAAGCCTTGCCACCTGTCCCACCGCACGGTACATTAGCGGAAGGTCTACGTAGTACTGAATATCGACCTTCTTACATTTTTTCAAGGTCTTTTCAAAATCATCATCAATCTGCTCGATCACAGGATTTTTCAAAATCAGGGTTGCACATTCAAAATGCTGATAGAGGGAACGGAAATCCAGATTGATGGATCCCACCACCGCCTTGTTGTCGTCCGAAATAAACTCTTTTGCATGCACAAATCCCGGCAGGTATTCATAGATCTTTACGCCGCCGTCAAGAAGCTGGGGATAATAAGTCCGCGCCAGTGAAAAAACGATCTGCTTATCCGGGATATGGGGCAGAATGATTTTTACATCTACTCCTCTTCGCGCTGCGAAGATCAGAGCCGTCAGCAGCTCATTATCCAACACCAGATAGGGCGTCATGATATGCACATAGCTTCTGGCCTTGTAAATGATATCCATATAGACATCTTTGGCAGTATCCATGCGGTTCGTCGGCGAATCGTTGTACGGGATCACAAAGCCTTCCCGGCCCGGTCCCTCCGGGAAAGAACCCCGGGGCTGCAGATAGGCTTCGTACTCTCCCAGTCCCTTTTCTTTGGCATACCACATCTGCAAAAACATGATGGTAAAGCTCCGCACTGCCTCGCCTTCCAGTTTGACAGCCGTATCCTTCCAATGGCCGAAGCGTTCGATCTTGTTCATATACTCATCGGCCAGATTCACGCCGCCGTTATAAGCCACCTTGCCGTCGATAACGATGATCTTTCTGTGGTCACGATTGTTCTGCGCCGTGGAAAGGATCGGGCGGATAGGCTCAAAAATCTTTACTTTGATCCCTTTTTTCTGCAGCGTCTTCGGATAGCGGTAAGGTAGATGATTGAGCATACACATGCCGTCATACATCACCCGGATCTCCACGCCTTCCTTTGCCTTGTGCTCTAAGATCCGCAGGATATGGTTCCATACCTCGCCGCGATGGATGATAAAGTATTCCATAAAAATGAAATGCTCTGCTTTTTCCAGCTCCTTAAGAAGATCCGGATACTTATCATCTCCCAGCGGGAAAAAAGTCACTTTGGTGTTGTCGTAACAGGGCATCTTGCCGGAATACTGCAGATAGTAACTGATATTGCGAAAACCGGAGGGTTCCTGGCGGATCTTGTCGATGACCCTGTGTTCCGTACGCATCAGGTAATCCGTTTCATCGATCCTGCGGTCTAAGTTCTTTTTCAGATGCCGGCTTCCGGGATTGATATTGATGAACAGGTACAGTGCCACGCCAAACAGCGGAAAGGCGCAGATCGGTATGATCCAGGCCAGCTTAAATGCCGGGTTATCATCGCTATTGATGATCACAATGATGGCAATCGCCCCGACCACATAAAAAACGGTCAGGAGCGGAGCCGATAACCGCACCAGTGAGATCGTCAGATACAGGACGTAGATCTGCAAAAGCAACAGAAAGATCGTCAGCATGATTCGGGAAAAAACAAGCTTAAACAGCGCATTCAACCCCTTCTGCCTGGCCTTTGATCCGGTCTGGCGAAGCCGCGAACCTTTCGTTGTATTAGCGCTTTTTGTCTTCACAGCGCTTTTTTTCGTGTCCTTTTCCCGCATGTATCAACTGTACCACAACTAAGTTTCATTTGCAAACAATCAGTTTACATAATTCACTTGCTTCTTTGGGCGTTTTGTGACATACTAAAAGGCAGGAACTCTTCCAAAATGGGAGTGTATTCTTTTTGAAACCCCATTGAGAAACAATGGCTCAATCAAGTAGCGTAAAGTCCGTTATAAAATGAAGTTGAAACTTGTCATCGATAAGTCCAGCG
>JAFZNL010000051.1 GCA_017550925.1 Lachnospiraceae bacterium
CGCTTTTCAGTTTCGGTTTATATTTGTTCAGGCTCTTTTGGGATACTGTTCCGTGAAGGACATAAAAGGAATCTTTCGAAAATCCTTTCTTGCCGTTTTTCAGCTTACCCGTCATCAGGTCATGATAAAAATCATAGTGCTGGAATTCGTATTTATCTTCATAGCCGTTGTCCGTACTCGAATGCAGGATCTGAAAATCGTCGATTTTATTCCGCCTGGAATTACTCTCAATGTTGTGAAGCATTTCATGGACGGCAACCGCAAGCCTTGTATCGTAATACTGTCCGTACACTTCACAGCTCTCTACGCCAGCCCAGGGAGTATCATTGATCTGGCAGACCTGAACAAGTTTGTTTTTATAATCGTAGCCGGTTCCGCCAAGGCCATACCAGTTCCCTTTTTCCGGAAAACTTTTACCGGGCCAGTAAATAAAAACCATCTGATAATCATTCCCCTTTAAATAGGGGTCCAGGTATACATCCATATTTTTATCCCCAATGGTCAGGGAACGATTACCGGAAGTTTCGCTTTTCGCCGAAACGGATGTGATGGGAGCGTCAATGGTCTTAAAGTCCATGGTGTCCAGGATCAGTCTCCCCTCGCTCAGACGCTTATAAGTATCCGGCAACTTTTCCATCTCGGATTTGATATACGCCACTTCTTCATCCGTAAAAGACTTCTCATATTCCGGCGTTTTGCAATTCTGATAGATCAGCGTCAGCACGTTCCAATGATTGTTGCAGGAAAGCGTCTCCGGAATCGGTGCTTTTGCAAGGTCATGGGAAGCACTGTCGATCAGGACATCAGATACTTCATCCGTTTCATATACCTCATCAGCATATACAGATTTATCAGGTATAAATAGTATGCATATGCTAACCATGCATACGATAACCCTTATCCATTTTATACCATGTCCGGCTGTGTTACTCATTATTTGATCATTCCTCCCAGTTACAAATCATAAGCGCTTTAGTTTTGCTATATAAAATCCGTCCGTACCGTCTATTCCCGGTGTCAGCCGCTTTTCGCTTTCTAACGTAAACGGAAGATTTGCCAGGATCCAGTCCCGGTTATCCTCATTTTCCTCCCGGGTTATGGTACAGGTAGAATACATCAGTGTACCGCCGGGTTTTACATACCTATGCACAGTTTGCAGAATCTGTTTCTGCAAAGCAGCAAGATCATGAATATCCTGCTGCGTGATGCGGTAACGGATATCCGGTTTTCTGGCCATGACCCCCAATCCGCTGCAGGGCAGGTCTGCGATGACCACATCCGCTTTTCCTTCCAGCTCGGGATCTAAAACCGTTGCATCCCATACACGGCAGGTTACATTATCAAAGCCGCACCGCCTAAGGTTCTCATCAATGAGTGAAACTTTCGCCTCTGATTTATCACACGATAAAACTGATCCTCTTTTTTCTGCACCTTCCTGACCGTCTTTCCGATCTGTCTTTATCGACTCTTCCTTTTCGAGGAAACGTAGCCTGTCCGCCGCATGCAGGCTTTTGCCGCCCGGTGCTGCACACACATCCACGATCTGATCACAGGCCTTAATGCCTGCCATTTCCACCACCATCATGGAGCCGATATCCTGAGGATAGATCAACCCTTCAGATAAACCAGGTATTTCATCCGGTCTGTCAACATGGTCCAAATAGTAAGCATATGCTAACTTTTCAGATTGCGTCGCCTCAATCCCCTGATCCCGCATTGTTTTTAGCAGGTTCAGTTTTCCGGCTTCATCCAGCCCATCGGAAAAACGAACTGTCATTTTACGAGGTGCTGTTATGCCGGAGAGTATTTTTTCTGCTGTAGGAATATCTGCAGCATTAGCGTTACATATATATCTGACGATCCATTCCGGCATGGAATATTGTACCGAGAGATACCTTTCCGGCTCTTTGTTCTTATCAGGGAGACTGATCTGCTCTTTATTCCTTGTCAGATTTCGAAGCACGCCGTTCACAAATCCTGACAACCCTGCAAAGCCGCGTTTTTTTGCCAGCTTGACGCATTCTCCCACAGCCGCATGATCCGGCACCTTGTCCATCAGCAGGATCTGCGCTGCTCCCATCCGCATGATCTCACGGATCAGCGGTTTCATCTTTTTCGTTTTGGTCTTGGAAAAAGCGTTGATGCAATAATCCAGATATATCTGCTGCGCAACGCAGTCAGCACAGAGCCTTCTGATAAAATGCCTGCTATGTTGCGGAAGATAGGAATACTTTTCCAGCACCCTGCCCATCACGATATGAAAATACCCGCCCTTTTCGTTGATCTCCGTCAGAGCGTCCAGAACGATGGCACGTTCGTTATCCATTGATCACTACCTATTTGAGATGACTTCTTTCCGGCGCAGCCTCTGCAACGCACTTAATTCACTCTTTATCCGAATACAGTTCCGACTTCGATGGCATGTCCCAACAGATAATCGGCTGCCCTCATATTCTTCTTTCCTTCGGGCTGTAATTCCAGGATCCGCAGGACGCCCTCACCGCAGCAAATATCAATGCCCGTTTTTCCGGCAGAGATCACAGTGCCGGCTGATGCATCGTCACCAACCGTACCCAGCACCTGCGTCTTCCAGATCCGAAGTTTCTTTCCGCCAAGTTCCGTAAAGGCTCCTGGCCAGGGAGAGAGTCCTCTGACACGGTTATGAAGCACTGTTGCGGTAAGAGAAAAATCCATCCTTCCGTCTTCTTTTTTCAGCATTTTTACATAGCTGCTTTTGCTTTCATCCTGAGGCTGGGGATCAATATCCCCACTCTCGATCCGGGGTATGGTTTCAAGCAGAAGCTTTGCCCCTTCCTCTGCCAGCTTGTCAAACAGACTGCCGCCCGTATCCTCATCATCAATCGGAACGATCTTTCTGCTTATGATATCACCGCTGTCAAGGGCAAGCGCCATCTGCTGGATCGTCACGCCGGTTTCTTTTTTTCCATCCAATATTGCCTGCTGGATCGGCGCAGCGCCCCTGTATTCCGGCAATAAGGATGCATGCAGGTTGATACAGCCATACTTTGGCATATCCAAAATATTCTGCGGCAAAATCTGTCCGAAGGCCGCAACCACAAACAGATCGGCGCCAAGCGCCGAAAGCTGTTCGTCCCATTCACCGGTCTTTAGCTTTTCCGGCTGCAGCACCGGCAGTGATACCGACATGGCATATTCCTTTACCGGCGGGGGCATCAGTTCTTTTTTTCGCCCTTTCGGCTTATCCGGCTGAGTTACTACTGCCGCGATCTCATATCCTGCTTCATATAATGCTTTTAGGGAACCAACCGCAAAATCCGGCGTTCCCATGAATACGATTCTCAATTAGCATTCCTCATTTCTATGATTGAAATCTTCATCGGTTTCGAATCTTTCGTATGAATCTCCGCCGACTTACAGACCACTTTATTCTTCGCCGGTCTCTTCCTGCGCCGCTTTTTCCATCTCGCGTTTTTCCATCAGTTCAGCCGCCTCTTCCGATGTCATCAGCGGACCTTCCACAAGTTCCGTATACATATGGCCGTCGAGATGATCAAGCTCGTGGCAGAGTGCACGGGCCAGCAGGTCCTCGCCTTCGATGATAAACTCTTCCATATCCTCATTATATGCTTTTACTTTGGCGTAAGCAGGTCTTCTGACCTCACCGGACTTTCCCGGCACGGAAAGACAGCCTTCCAGACCGCACTGCTCGCCTCTGGTTTCCAGCATCTCCGGATTGATCAGAACGATGGGCTGCTCTTCTT
The DNA here is from genome assembly GCA_017550925.1 of Lachnospiraceae bacterium. Lineage (GTDB taxonomy): Bacteria > Bacillota > Clostridia > Lachnospirales > Lachnospiraceae > RGIG7926. The sequence continues at coordinate 3,744 of JAFZNL010000051.1, forward strand.
CATCACCGCAATCGATCACCACAATACGTTTCAGGATACCGACCTGAGGCGCCGCATGGCCCACGCCGTTGGCATCATACATCGTATCAAACATATCGTCGATAAGTTCCGTAATCCTGGGCGTCACTTCCTTCACCGGTTTGCATACCTTTGTCAGGATCGGATCACCGATCTCCCTGATCTTACGAATAGCCATTTGTTTCTCCTCCAAATCTGTCAGTAGTCTTCAGCTCCGTATTTTCATATCGAACTTTACACTACCTTTACCAATAATATTCGACTTTCATATCTTCATATCAGGCTTTACATTGCCTATCATAAAGCCAGATTAATAACCGCTCATCGGGTCAAAATCATAAGACACCATAAAAGGCTCTGCCTGCTTGCCCGCATACTCCACTTTTTCCGTCATGACATCCTTTGCCCGGATCAGGTCTTCTAAGCTTTCGGATTTGACATAGATCACGATCCTGTACTGGTCTTTGATCTTGCCGATCCCTGCAGGCGCCGGTCCTAAAACCTGCGGTTTCTTTTGTCCCGGTGTTTCTCCATCAAACTGCTCACCAATGTTTTTCCGCAAATGACCAGCCAGCCATCCTGC
>JAFZNL010000052.1 GCA_017550925.1 Lachnospiraceae bacterium
GATCCACCATCGCAGATCGCTCCATGCGATAGCCCGCATGCTCCATGATCACCAGATCTCTGGCCAGGCTGGATGGCTTACAGGTAATATAAATGATGTGATCCACGCTAAAATCAAGGATCTTCGGCAGTGCCTTCGGGTGAATGCCGTCTCTCGGCGGATCCACGACGATCAGATCCGGTTTTTCCTGAATGGAATCGATGACTTTCAGTACATCTCCCGCAAGAAACTCACAATTATCAAGGCCGTTTAAGGCGGCGTTTTCTCTTGCTGCAATGACGGCTTCTTCTACGATTTCCACACCCACAACCTTTTCGGCAATAGGCGCAAGAACCTGCGCTATCGTTCCGGTTCCGCTGTAGAGATCGAAAATGGTAGGCTTTTTATCGGAATCATTCTCCACACAGGACACACAATAATCCCTGACGATCTGATATAAAACCTCGGCACCCTTCGTATTTGTCTGGAAAAAGGAAAAAGGTGTCACCTTAAAGGACAGTCCGAGCATTTTCTCATAGAAATAATCCTGGCCATACAGGATCCGCATTTCATCAGCGCGCACGATATCCGCCACGGAATCATTTATGATATGGATAATGCCGACAATCTTTCCTGTAAGACCGTTATCTGCACTTCCTTCTGATGGCAGATTCTGAAGTGTTTCAGATAAACGTACCATTGCTACGTCTCTATCCTCCGACGATGTCACGATCCCCACCAGGATCTCTCCTGTACCTTTTGCCTTTCGAACCAGCAGATGACGGAAAAATCCTTCCAGACGGCTGCGATGGAAATAGGTCATCTTATTTTCTGCGGCAAAGTCCAATACCGTCCGCAGGATCAGACGGTAATCAGCATCCACGATCTGACAATGATCCGTAGTGATCACATCATAAAAACTGCCCCTCTTATGCATACCGAGGGCCAGCGGACCGTCCTTGTATTCATCGCCGAAGGAAAATTCCATTTTATTACGGAAACCGAACTGCTCAGGCGATGCGCTTATGCCGTCATAGGATACTGCATTCAGATCACGCACCATGCCTTCTCCTGCATCGGAAAGCAGTCTTTTCACCTGTTCTTCTTTGATCGCAAGCTGTTTATCATATTTCAACGTCTGGTATAGACATCCACCACAGCCTGTCACCTGATCGAAATGGGGGCAGGGGGATGCAATCTCTTCATTTGCCTTCTGCTCAACAGATAAAAGCTGTCCCTTCGCCCTTCCATGCCCTTTTTTTGTAATACGGCAGGATACAATCTGTCCCGGAAGCACGTTCTTTACATTCACAGGACCTTCCTGCGTCTCCACCAATCCCACATTCGGAAATACGATCTCTTTTACGATCCCTTCAATGACCTGACCTTTTTTCATGATTCTCCCTAAAAAACGAAAGGCAGGAGATCCCGCAGGATTCCTGCCTATTATTTACACATCAAAAATTACCGGTAATTCTTAATTTCATCTGATGAAAATGATATCCAAACAACTTTGTATGCAAATCGACCGAAAGAATGTATACTTTAGTCTGTTACACCCTTGTCATCATCAAGATCATCGAAGAAATCGTCATCGAAATCATCATCAAAATCATCATCGAAGTCTTCCAGATAATCCGGTGTGAAGTACAGATAGACCGCATAAGCAATGGCAGCAACTGCTGCAATAGCACCGATCACTGCAAGGATCCATACGATGGTACGGGTTGCTTTTTTCTCTTCCTCTTCACGCTGCAGAAGGTTACCTGCCTTGATCACTGAAAGCACATCTTCAAATCTGTCTTTGCCCATGGGAAAAACCACCTTTCTTTTTATAATTTGCCGGTTCTTCATTCATGATCCCCCAGCTTTTCCTTTCAATTTAACAGCTACATTGTATCACATTTTGCACAAAAAGACTACTATCAATTTCAAAAATGAGCGATCTTTATATGCTTCTCTCTATTCTTCTGTTTTCACCAGTTTAGCAAAAGCCGCGTACATGATCTTTTGTCCGGTTTTATCAAATTCTACCGTCACTTTAGTATCCCGCGGTCCCGGTTCCATAGCTGTAACGGTACCAACGCCAAAAAGCTGATGCCGCACTCTGTCGCCAACGCCATAGTTCAGCCTTGATGATGTACCCTGCTGGTTTGATGATGCGCCGGATACGCCCATGTTCTTTCCAAGTCCGGTCAAAACAGGCTTTTTGTCCTGCGTTCTGCTGGCAGCATCTGCCACGGCAAGAAAAGGTTTCACACTTTGCGGCGTGGCCTTTTTCTTCTTCTGTTTTGAGGGATCAAAGTTCGGCAATCCTTTCCCGCCGGGAGTTTCATACGGAATCTTGATGACGTTATTTTTCGGCTTCTGTTGACCGAACGTGGATCCTGATCCGGAATATCCACCGCCTGCGCTGCGCCCACCGTACATGCCGGTTCCATATCCGTTATCCCTTGATGAATGATCACCGCCCGACATATAACCGCCGGGAGCCTGATCCATCAATGATGTCGGTATTTCCATTACAAAGCGGCTGACAGGATTAAACTGTGTCTGGCCATGGATCATTCTGCCCCTTGCACAGCAGATCGTCAGTTCTTCCTTTGCCCTGGTAATTGCCACATAGCAAAGCCGTCGCTCCTCCTCGATATCTTCCGGATCACCGCTGCTTGTGGACATAAAGCCCGGAAAAACTCCGTCTTCCATGCCGGCAAGGTATACGTTTGTAAATTCCAATCCCTTTGCGCCATGTACAGTCATCAGCAGCACTCTATCTGCACCTTCTTCCACAGAGTCGATATCTGCCACTAACGCAACTTCTTCCAAAAACGAAGAGAGGGTTGCATCTTCATGCTCATCCATAAAGGCCTGGAGTTTACTGAAGAGTTCACCGATATTCTCCTGCCTGTTATCGTAGTCCTCTTTATCATCGCATTCATCGAGCAGATAGGCATCATAGTTAATGGTTTCAATAATATCCGATAGCAGGTCAGACAGGTCATACACCTGCGTTTTCGTCCGGAATGCCCGGATCATCAAGGCAAAATTATTTACTTTTTCCGCAGCTTTTCCAAGTCCCGGAATTTTATCCGCTTCCATAAGGGCATCTAAAAAACTGATCCCCTTCGACGTCGCATAGGCGTCAATCTTTCCCTGGCTGGTAGCGCCGATCCCGCGTTTCGGAACGTTCAATATACGTTTCACCGCCAGGTCATCTCTGCTGTTATCGATGGTTTTTAAGTATGACAGAAGATCCTTGATCTCTTTTCTTGCATAAAAGTTGATGCCGCCCACGATCTGATATGGAATGCCTTCCATGACGAAACGCTCTTCTAACAGACGGGATTGCGCATTTGTCCGGTATAAAACCGCATGATCAGAGAAATTCTGTTTTCCTCTGCGTACCGACCTTCCGACCTGGTCTGCGATATACTCTGCTTCCTGTTTTCCCGTATCGAATTCGCGGAAATGAAGCGGTTCTCCCGCACCGGCATCTGTCCAAAGGGATTTTTTCTTACGACCTTTGTTATTGGCGATCACGCTGTTTGCGGCATCAAGGATATTCTGCGTCGACCTGTAATTCTGCTCCAGTCGCACAACCTTTGCTTCAGGAAAGACTTTCTCAAAATCCAGGATATTGCGGATATTTGCGCCGCGGAATTTATAAATTGACTGGTCATCGTCGCCCACAACGCACAGATTCCGGTAGCCGCCGCTCATCAGTTCCACAAGCCGGAACTGAGCGGAGTTGGTATCCTGATACTCGTCCACACACACATACCGGAAACGGTTCTGATAATCCCGCAGCACATCCGGCTGGGATTCAAACAGCTCCACGGTGTTCATGATCAGGTCGTCAAAATCCATGGCATTGCGCTTACGCAGGAGATTCTGATACTCGGTATATGCCGCAGAAATCTTCTGCTCCATGAAATCGTAAGCCCTGTCTGCATACTCTTTTTCATTGATCAGTTCGTTCTTCGCTGTTGAGATCGCATTCAGAATTGCTTTTTCTTTGAGCCTCGCCGTATCGATCTGGAGTTTTTTGCAGACTTCTTTCATGACGGTTTTGGAATCGTCCGAATCGTAAATGGTGAAATTATTATCATAACCCAGTCTGTCCGCAAAACGGCGCAGAATCCTGGCACAGCTGGAATGGAACGTCGCTACCCAGATGCTCTCGGAACCATAACCTACCAGTGAATCAACTCTCTGGCGCATTTCCCCTGCCGCCTTGTTGGTAAAAGTGATAGCGCAGATATTCCAGGGTTCCACTTTTTTCTCTGCGATCAGATATGCGATCCTGTGGGTCAGCACCCTGGTCTTCCCGGAACCTGCCCCTGCAAGGATCAAAAGCGGTCCTTCCGTATAAAAGACCGCCTCTTTTTGTCTGTCATTTAAACTTTCATATATACTGCTCATTATAACCCTTTCATAACACTATATCAGATCTATATTCGTGCTGTTTCCGGGATATCCTTTATCTTAGTATCCCCGGATTTTATCATCATCTTCGCCAACATTTTTCTCAATGGCACGGATCTGCACATAATAGGAAAAACTATCATTAACCTGGATCAAAACCCTGTCTCCGACTTTTTTGCCAAGCAGTGCCTTTCCCAACGGAGATTCAATGCTGATCAGGCCTTTCAGCGGGTTGCTGCGCACCGTTGTCACGATTTTGCAGATATCCTCGCACTGCTGATCCTCATCAAACAACGTCACCTTCGTATCCATACCGATCTCATCATCTGCCGAGTCATCTTCAA
>JAFZNL010000053.1 GCA_017550925.1 Lachnospiraceae bacterium
CAGGTTCCTTGCAAAGTGCATGAAGTCATCTGCTTTAGCCATCTGTTTTCCCAAAAGATAACCGAAAAGCACGCCCGGCGGCACAGCCACGAGCACCAGAAGCAGAGACTGGAGCACATACAAAAAGAAACTCCTGCCGCGTCCCAGACCACGCCGCTGCAGCGTTGAGAGCTCTCCGCTCTCGGAATCGATGATACGGAAGGCGATCATGCCGATAAAGACCAGCACCAGCAAAGCCAGCGGAAGGACGATCACGTAAAGCATCTGCTTAACCGCTCTTCCCTCCTGTTTATATGCCGTGATGACACCGGAGAGGTTTTCATCGATGTCCTTATTATCTTTTTTCAGCTTCCTGACACCTTTGGATATGGTATTGATGTTTTCCGTATCGATATAACGGTAATCAAAGGACAGATAATCCTGATAATATACCGCATCCTTCGGAAAAGCGGTAGTTACTTTGACATAATCCTCTTTGGGGATAATGGCAAGGTTATCCAGCTTATCCAGGGAGGTATGCCAAAAATAATCCCCCTCTTTTTCCGCTACGATGCCGCAGACATATAAGGTCAGCACCGGTCCGTCGCTCCAGGTTTCACCATAGCGTGTTTCATTGAAATAGAGCATTTCACCGGGCACCAGATCCCTGGTTCCTGCCAGCGTTTCACCTACCAGACAGGGCACAGCGTCCTCCGGGATCTTTTCACCGTTTTCGATATAGGGCGAGATATCCCCATCAAAGAATACACCATCGCGCAGGACAAAATGCTGCTGAATATCCTCCGGATTTTTCTGCAAAGTATCTTCCATGTAGCCGACATCCAGACGGCCTTCACCACGGTAGGAATAATCCGCCACCATTTCCCTGAAATAAGACATACGCTGACTGGCAACCACAGGGAGCGGAACATTCTTTTTCCACTTCGACTCTAAGCTCTGGAAAATCTCTTCGATCATTTCCGGCGTATCCGAGCCATCGTACCCTTCTGCTACGCCGTCTTTCAAGCGCTCCGCCGCCTTGAGGGCAGTCTCATAGTGAAGGGTTGCCGGATATACCTGTTTTGTCTCCCTGCTGCTGACATAGCCCGACTGGATCAGCTTATTTAAAGATCCGCCGCGGAACTGCATGATCATGGAGCAGACCATGACAATGGAAATAACCCCGACTTCCAAGCAGAGGTAGAGCTTGTATTTATGAATGATTTTGGTGATGATATACCGGATCATTTCAGTATCATATCCTCCGCATCCACGCCGCTGACAATATAGACAGATCCCGTCACGGCATCCGTCGCATAAATCTTGACGTATTCTTTGACTACCATATCATTTTCCACTTTCCAGACATAGTATTTATCCTTGCCTGTATAGCGGTTTTCCTCGGTTTTCACACTATTCACCGGCAGGGCGACGACCTTTTCAAAACGGCGGCCGCCGAAGTTGATCTTCATGCCCTTCATATCCGCTTCTGTCAGCTGGCTGTCAATCCTGACATAAAACTGATACTGTACGCCTCTGGTAAAGGCAGAAGAACTGGTGACGTACTCTTTTCCGTCCCTGGTAAAGAGAATATAGCGTTTGGGATCGCCATTGACAGCGATCACAGAGCCGGTGAAGGTACCGGTCTCGCTCTTTGCCGTTACCGGCTGTCCAACCAGCGGCTGGTATTTTACCTTCTGCCCGGTACCGCCTTCGGAAAAGGATGTATAAAGCCTTGTGGAATCTGTATCATTGCCTTTCATTTCAAAGGCCATCAGATACGTGTCTTTCCCCACTTCATCGCCATCGTTATAAATCTTATAGGAAACCCTGCCATTGGCTGGCGCGCTCACACGTACGCCGTCACCCGAAGCAGTCTTTGACAGACTGTTATACTTTTCCTGCATCAACACGCGCCTTGCATTGTAATCTTTGATATTTGATTCTTCTGTGGTATGCAGGATCTCAAGTTCGAGATTCAGCCGCTCCTTTATGTGCCTCAGTTCCCTGATGGGCTGGTATACTGTCTCACCGGTTTCTGCGTCAATCTCAATGGTCAGATCCGGGCTGTCCAGACCTTCCGTCTGCTTCAGCATGGTCTCAATATTGACCCGTCCTGCTTCAAAAGCCTGTTTCTGCCGTTTCCGGTTACGGTCAAATTTGGAAAGCGCGATCCTTGCCTCTTCGGAAGCGATAACGCCGGCGCTGGAGACAACGGAACACAGATCCTCACCTTCCGAGATCACGCTGGCAGCCGCCGACCCGTGATAGGTGCCGCTGACAGGTGCCATGATAAACTGCGTATAGGGATAAGCCAGATAGGTGCTGTCTGTCTCACCGTTCTCCGTATAATCCTGAAGTCCCGGCTGCACCGTCTCATAGGTTACCGGCGGCGTGACCATGTTTTTATAAAAAACGATCTCACCTTCTGACAGACCGCTGATCACTTCGGTGTAATTTACATCATCCACAAGGCCCAGCTCAACTTTTCTCTTCTCTTTCTCACCTTTCTCATTTTTCACATAGACGAAGGTATCTCCGTTTTCCCTGTAAATGGAATCGTTGCCGATGGCTAACTTTTCTTCAAATCCGTTTTCAGAAAAATACAGGGTCAGATAATAACCGATGGTCAGATTTCCGCTGCAAAGGTCAAAGGACTGGGGCGGATATTTGGTCAGGCCCTGGGCATAAGAAAGTTCAGCGCTTGTATAAGGGTGCTCTGTGATCAGTACCCGCTGTCCGTTCACAAAAGTCCACTTGCTTTTGTAATCCTCATATTTATAATCGTGAGTATCCAGCCCTTCTACCTCGATATACAAATCGTCAAAATCAGAAACCACAAGGATATTGTCATAGGCATCCACGTGGTTGCCATGGGTAAAGTCCTTGACATAAGTTACGTAGCCGTCATGGGCCGCAGTAAAGGTCCTGCCTGACATTTCCTTTTCCAGTTTCGCCTTCTGCTTGGCAAGATTGGAAAGATCGCTCTCGATCACAGCTTTCTGGTATCGCAGATCCTCCAGGGTGGTTGCGATCTCTTTATCCTTTTTGGAAAGTTCATAGGAATCGCTCAAGATGATCTCGGTATCCCTTTCGATACCCAGTTTTTTCAGCGTCAGGTCCGTCACTTCCTGCGCCAATGCTTTTTGCCTGTTCAAACTGGCGATCTCAGCATTCACCTGCTTTAAATCTTCCTTCATCTGTGTGGTATCCGACTCCGCCAGCACATCACCCGCTTTGACATAGTCACCTACGCCCACCTTCACTTCGGAGATGGCCAGGGGGATGGCCGAAAAGCAGGGATAATCCTTGGGAACAACCCTTCCCTCCAAGGTTTCCACCTTACCGACGATCCGCTTGGTCACAGGTCTGTAAGCCTCTACCTCCGCGATCGGTGACATCAGCTCCGGCGCTTTGTCCTTTTTCCCGCATCCAAAAAGCGCAGCGGCAAGGCACAGGATCATAAGCCCTGCCAAAAAGCGGAACTTTCTGCCACTATGCGGTCTATATTCAGTTTTTCCGGATCTTTGCTTCGTCTTCATCATTACTCACCTGGAAAAACTTATCGTTGCCTTCAAACATTTGCAACATTTTGCAACCACATTCACAACACTACTTGTTGCCCTTCGGAACAGAAGAAACGGTAACCGGACCCCAGCCTGGGAAACTGTCATAGTCATCATCGTGATTATGATCATGTCCGCCGCCTGACGATGCACTCCCGGTCTCCTGCTCCTGCGTTTCGCTTTCTACAGCATCAGCCGGTATGGAGACCACATCGCCTTCTTCCAGTCCTTCCTTGATCACGATATATTTGCCGCAGAGATCTCCCGGCACAACTTTTTGCACCCGGAAGGTGCCGTCATCCTGCATTTTATAGACATAATATCCGTCATTTACATCCGAAGGCGCTGCGCCAAAGCTTTGAATGGTATCGGCAGGATGGATCAGCGCTGCCTGCTCCACGTAGAGCACATTTTTGATCTCTTTCAGTTCTTTATAAATGGTCAGTTTCTTTTCTTTGATGGCATTCTCATCCACTCCCACCAGTTTGAAATAGACGATATTATCGCCATCTACGGAGTTTCCGCTCACCTCACCTGTCGGCTTTTCGATGGTTTCCACCTCAAACTCCGCGAACATACTCCTTGCAATAAAATGCTGACCGGGTGAAAAGTCCACCTGATCTTCCCCGGCATGGAGTTCCGAATGATCATCCAAATCACAGGTATAATAGCCGTCATCCTGGATCACCTTGATCATGGGTGTGCCCACTTTCAAGAAACCGTCAAGTACGGAAGGATCTACAAAACTGACTACGCCTTCGCCGGTGGAGATAACGTTGATCTCCGCATAGGTTTTTTCAACATCTTCGATATACAACTTCGCCAGCGTGGAATCATCCTCAAGGTCTCCGATCTCATTCCTGTAATCTGACAGCGGATCGATATCCTCCAGTTTGCGATAGTGCTCAATATCCAGTTTGGCATGGCGCAAGGTTCTTTCACTGTCGCTAAGCCGGTCTTCTAAGACTTCGGAACTAAAGGATAGCAATACGTCGCCCTCTTTTACCCGGTCGCCCACTTCTACATGCAGTTCATCCACGCTTGCCTCGTATTGGGTCTCCAGTTTATAGAGCAGGTCTTTTTCCACGCGGTATGCCATCTCCCCATAGCCGGAAAGCTCGATCTCGCGCTGATAAACCGGTGCCAGATTGCCCCGCTTTACCAGAACCGTTGCCCGTTCCACGCCGGCCGTATCAATATACAATGGATCCACCAGTGGGTCCATGACTGCCTGCCCACAGCCGCAAAGACAAAGAATACACACGAAAAGAAGCGCCCCCAAACGGCGACGCTTTTTCAGTCCGTATCTTTTTCTATTATCTGTGAAATCCGTCAAGAACGAAATCCCCCTCTTTGCAACTATCACGGATTATATCATGAGGGGTATAAAAAGTAAACTTTATAGAATTTAGATAAATACCTGTCAGATTAAAGATTTCATTTTATCTATTCTTACATCCTCCGCAAAAAAAGACCGGATATGCATCCGGTCTTTTTTATGCGGAGGATGGGACTTGAAGAAATCACCAAACCTACAAACCCAGGAAAGGAGGGCGTTGGCGGTATCAACATTCTTCAAGTCCCCGCTTAGTCCCCGCTCAAATTACGCCAATTAAGATCATGATCGATTACCTCTGGAAATGGCATCCTCCACTATCCTTATAAGATATTCAGGCTTTGACTTATCTCCTAAATCATCAAAGACCGCATTGTAAGCCACTAATGCCGTTCTGACATACTGTGCATTATCCTCAAAAAGATTTCTGTTCGGATTCAAGCCCACCGCATCAGCATACTGACAACAAAAAGTAACCGTTGTACGGGTATTTCCTTCCCGAAACGGATGAATACGCCAAATCTTTGCTAATGAATCCGAAAACTGTAAAGCAGCCTCGTGCGTATCCATATTGCCCCAGGGTTTATTGCGCATTTCGCGCAAGGCTCGTTCCGAATCCTTCGGTATATCGAACATGTCGGAATAGTCAATGGACAGTCCACCTAATACTGGCTCTTCCTTAAAAATATTTAGCTTACGTTGTTGACCAGCCCACTCATATAAATCCTGAAAAATATATTTGTGCATTTGCAGTAGATGGTCATAATCATAAGCTCCGGGCAACGGATTAATAGCTATCTCTTTCAACCGGTAAGTCACATAATCAGCCTCTGCTTCATTAAGCAGTTTTCCATCCCTAATACCCAGCAGATTTTTAAGAACATCCGTGCCTTCATAAAGATAAATGTCAGGCATTAACGGTTTCCCCTTTCACCTTATATTTCTTATCGAGGTACTGTTTGATATCGGCCATCGTAACTTCACCGCGCTTTTCCTTTTCAATATACTCTTTGAATTCCTGTGTAGGTTCCAATCCATCAACCTTTATCATACCTACTGCATAATCCCATGCCTGTGCATTCGTCATAGCATTATCCTCCGTTCTGTGCATTCTATATTCCTTCTTTTCGAATGATAACCTGTAGAATAATCCTCAAATATGCTCTCATTATAGCACACCACCGCCAGATTAGATGGAAAAAGTAACAAAAACATGAGTTTTTCACTTTCTAATTATTCTTCATCACCATCATCTCCCGCCAATGCCTCATCCATGTGTTCAAAAGCATCCTCCATAACCGTCGTCCTGTGTCCGCCGTCTATGGCATTCATATCCTCACGATACTTCTTTTCGGCTCTGATCATCGCAAACAGCCTGAACAAAATATCCGTTCCGGTCACCGAGTCGTCCCCTTCTATGGAGTCCAGGTAGTCATTATATTCATCCACTTTTCTAAACCATTCCTCCCGTATTGGCCGTTGTTTTTCCTCGATTTCCCGCTGTCTTGCCAGCTCCTCCTCTGTAGGATTGAGCGTCTTGCCTGTTTTCATATCAATTATTTGAGCCATTCCTTTTCCTCCCGTTCTTGTGCGCCTCACCAAAAAGGCTGATATCCGTCAGCAACCCAACAAATACCAGCCATTTCTTTTCACAGGGAGAATAGTAACATTATGATCTGGCATCGTCAAGCAACTATTGGTTTAAGACTATTGTACCAGACCACACCCTTATAAAAGGTAAGCATCTCTTCTATATAGCAAGTTTTCAAGAAATATTTCGATTGCCGCCCATTCCTGCGACCACAAGGCGCAGCTTATACCCATTATCCAGCGTTGCTCCGCCATACACAATCGGTGCCAGATTGATGTTGACATATCTGTGTAACCGGCAAGTACTTTTCCATAAATGGAAAATATTATACCGTTTACAAAAATACGCTCCTATCTCTAAACGCCCGTATTTGCGCCGTTTTTGCATCCCATTTTATACCCCACTTTATACCCCATTCCACTCCCAAAAGTGCCTTAATGGGCACAATAAGACGAAACAAGACGAAATGAGTGAATGTACTTCAAACCCGCGTATTTACAAGGAAAAAGGCTCTCCATCAAATCTGATGAAGAGCCTTAGTATTTAATGCGGAGGATGGGACTTGAACCCACACGTTATTGCTAACACAAGATCCTTAGTCTTGCTCGTCTGCCAGTTCCGACACCTCCGCGCGCTTAACGCAAGTAGTATAATACCATTTTGCGGCATGGCTGTCAAGAGAAATTTTCACGTTTTCCGCAACAGGCCACCAACCCTTTTTCCACCCACTTTTTTCACTTGAAATTGCTTATATCGCCTTTTGCAACGAAGCATAAAAACCATCCTGCGCCATCAGGCTTTCATGGGTTCCCTGCTCAATGATATCGCCGTCTTTCATCACCAAAATCAGATCTGCGCGACGTATGGTACTGAGCCTGTGAGCTACGATAAAGGTCGTCCTGTCTTCCATCATGCTGATGAACGCCGCCTGGATCTTCATCTCCGTACGGGTATCGATGGAGGACGTCGCCTCGTCAAGGATCAGCATCGGCGGCAGGGCCAGCATCACACGGCTGATGCATAAAAGCTGTTTTTGACCGGCAGAAAGCATTCCGCCGTCTTCACCGATCACGGTATCGTAACCGAAAGGCAACCGCCTGATAAAGGAATCAGCATAAGACGCCTTTGCCGCCGCGATCATTTCTTCATCCGTGGCATCCGGTTTTCCCATCTTGATATTATCCCGGATCGTTCCCGCCCGCAACCATGTTTCCTGCAGCACCATGCCATAGGAAGATCTCAGGCTCTCTCTTGTGACATTCTGAATATCCGTTCCATCTACGCTGATACTGCCGCTGATGGGATCATAAAAGCGCATAAGCAGGTTGATCAGAGTCGTCTTGCCGCAGCCGGTAGGACCGACGATAGCGATATTCTGCCCAGGCTGAACGGAAACATTAAAGTCCGTAATGAGTTTCTTTTCCGGATCATAGGAAAACGTCAGATTCTCGCAGATAACGCTCCCCTTTGCATCCGTCAGTTTCAGCGCATCCTGTACGTCCGGCTCCTGGGGCTTTGCATGGATGATCTCAAAGATCCTGCCTGCACAGGCGATGGCATTTTGCAGTTCCGTCACCACGCCGGAGATCTCATTAAAGGGCTTTGTGTACTGGGTCGAGTAACTGAGGAACACTGCCAAAAGCCCCACGGACATTTTTGATGCAAGGACATAAAAACCGCCGGCAAGAGCTACCACGGCATAGACTATGGCATTCACAAAACGTGTGCATGGATTCGTCAGGGACGAGAAAAACAGGGCCTTCACCGATGCAGTGGATAACTGTTTATTGATCTCATTAAACCTCTCTCCCATCTTCTCTTCCTGCCCGAATGCTTTCACCACCTTTTCACCGGTCAGCACTTCATCAATCAGCGCTGTCTGCTGACCACGGATCTCAGACTGTACCCGGAACAGGTCAAAGGTACGCTTCGCAATATAAGAGGCAACGAATAATGACAGCGGTGTAACCACTACCACCACAAGAGTGATGAGCACCGAAAGCCGCAGCATGATAAACAGCGTGCCAAGGATGGTCGCAACGCCTGTAAACAGCTGTGTAAAACCCATTAAAAGGCCGTCTGCAAACTGGTCCGTATCCGTCATGATACGCGACACTAGATCGCCTGTCGGATGTTTGTCAAGCCAGGACAGGGGCAGGGACTGGATTTTTTCAAAAGCGTCTTTTCTGATATCCCGCACGATCCGATAGGATACCTTATTACAAAGTACATTCAAGATCCACTGCAGAAGTGCCGTGACGCCCACAACCACGCCGATCCAGATAAAGTATCTTTTGATCAGTCCGGTCCGGACGTTATACGGCTCGATGCAGTCGATCACCTTTCCCACAAGGATCGGCACATACAGCGTACCAACTACGATCACGAGGGACAGGATCAGCAGCAGAATGATCCAGAGCCGGTAACTGACCGCATATTCCCATACCATGCGAAGGATCTGTCCCTGGGTCATCTGCGATGTGTTCTTCTCCAGCTGTGTATTCTGTTCTTTCTTTTCCGCTCCTGCCTTCTTCGCAAAAAACTGACTGATCAGAGGTATTTTCATAACGTCACCTCCCCTGATCCAAATCCGAACCCCGATGCGTCCGGCATTTTCTGCGAATCATAAATCTCCTGATACAGCTCGCACCTGCCCAGCAGCTGTTCATGGCTGCCCATATCCGTCAGCGTTCCGTTATCCAGCACTAAAATGATATCCGCATCCATAATGGACGCAGTCCGTTGTGATA
>JAFZNL010000054.1 GCA_017550925.1 Lachnospiraceae bacterium
ATTACCTTTGCACAAAGATATAGTGATGAAGCAAAAAGGCTTTCCGACAGTGAGACGGATCCCAAAAGGAAGTCGGAACTGTCCGAAATGGCGCGTATCCTTTCCAAAGTACCGGCTTATCCTGCGTCAACGTTTTATGAGGCACTGCAGTCTCAGTTTATCATGCAGATGTTTTCAAGGCTGGAGCAGAAAACTTCGGGAACGATTTCAAACGGCCGTATGGATCAGTATCTCTACCCGTTTTATAAAAAAGATAAGGAAGCCGGAATTTTGACGGATGAACAGGTTGACGAATATCTTTCCGTACTGTGGCTGGCAATGTCCAAATTCAGGGATGTGTATGTGTCACCGGCAGGAGGGGCTTTCTCGGACGGTTATGCCCATTGGGAAGCAGTGACGATCGGCGGTCAGACAACGGAAGGGTTCGATGCCACCAATGAACTTACATATCTGTTTT
Organism: Lachnospiraceae bacterium; assembly: GCA_017550925.1. GTDB lineage: Bacteria > Bacillota > Clostridia > Lachnospirales > Lachnospiraceae > RGIG7926. The sequence goes on from JAFZNL010000054.1 coordinate 458, forward strand.
TGAAAAATAAAAGAAACCTTCCGTTGGATTTTCCGGATCTTGCTGTCAGGGTCCATGCAAATACACCGGAAAGACTGTTGATCGAAATAGCAAAAACGATCAAGGTCGGTTCCGGACATCCGAAGCTTTTAAATGATGAGGAGATCATTCCTATCAATGTATCTAAGGGTGCCAGCTTCGCAGAAGCAAATGATTATGCAGTATCCGGCTGCACGGAGACAAGAATGCCGGCCAGGGAGACTTGGACGAGCAAGGGTCCGAGTATCAATATTGCCGCATTAGCAGAACTTACACTCAGAAACGGCAGAATAGAAAAATACGGGGATGAACTTCTGACTATTGAGACAGGCGATGTATCAACGTTTAAAACCTGGGAAGAATTTTATGAAGCATTTCAACAGCAGCTTGTGTTCTATATCACGAAGACCTGCGATCAGATCCGGCTCATGCATCATGTCAGAGAGGGGCATTTCGCTTCGCCTTTCGGATCTGTGCTTCATGCACTGTGCAATCAGCAAAAAAGAGATCTTCATTCACAATGGATAAAAGGCGGATTGGACTTTGCTTTCTTTGACATGGTGGGATATGCATCACTTGTGGATTCGCTCGCTGCGATCAAAAAGGTGGTGTTTGAGGATAAGAGAGTGACACTTTCAGAGCTGGTCATGGCATTGGATAAGGATTTTGAGGGGGAAGAAGCTCTGAGGCAGCGGCTTATGAGAGCGCCAAGATACGGAAATGCAGATCCTTATGCAGACGAAATCGCAAAGCTTATCGACAGAATAGCAGGTGAGGTTGCAAGAAAAGAGGCTGCTAAGGAACATGACAATTTCTACATTGACATCAGATATGTGCCTGCATCTGCGAATGTCGTCATGGGTAAAGTGATAGGAGCACTTCCGGATGGCAGAAAGAGGGGAAAGCCGCTTTCAGACGGAACATCACCGGCGCAGGGGGCGGATGAGAAAGGACCGACAGCGGTACTTCTGTCCAACTATCGTTCCAAAAATATGGGTGCAAATAACCGTGCGGCAAGATTGCTCAACGTTAAGTTTTCTCCCGCGGCACTTGCCGGAGAGGAAGGCGAGAGACGGTTGGCGGATCTGATCAGAAGCTGGAGGGATCTGAAGCTTTGGCATATCCAGTTCAATGTGATAGATCAGGAGACTCTCCTTGCTGCAAAAACGCATCCGGAACAGTACAAATCACTGATTGTCCGCGTCGCCGGATACAGCGCATATTTCGTAAATCTTTCAGACGAGCTGCAAAATGATATCATCAGCCGTACAAGCAACGAAAGCGTTGCATAAAAAGGAGAAAACCATGAGTGAAATACCGAAAATTGAGATCAGACATCTGTATAAAAGATATGAGCCTGAATCGGACCAGAAAGGATTGTTGTTTTCAAAAAACATCAATCCGGACAAAGTGTTCAAGGATGGAGAGGGATATGTACTTTCCGATATCAATCTTTCTGTTGCGGAAGGTGAATTTCACGTATTTCTCGGGGCCAGCGGCTGTGGAAAAACCACGCTTTTGAATATTATCGCAGGTCTTCTTTCAAAAACGGATGGTCAGGTGTTGATGGATGGAAAGGAAATTTCCGGTATATCACCCGAACGTGGTCTTGTCTTTCAGAATGCAGACTCAGCTTTGTTTCCCTGGCTGACGGCAGAGAATAATGTTGCTTATGCGTTAAAAGCAAAAAAACTGTCTTCAGACGGGCAAAAGCAGCGTATTGCAAAGGTGCTGGAACTGGTCGGTCTTACGGGACATGAGAAAAAATACCCCGCAGAGCTTTCCGGCGGAATGAGACAGCGGCTTCAGATTGCAAGAAGCATCGCAGCCGATCCCCAGGTTCTGATCATGGATGAGCCCTTCGGTGCGCTGGATGCTCAGACAAGAGAGTTGTTGCAGCGGGAATTGATACGTATATGGAAAACAACCGGTAAGACGATACTTTTTGTCACGCATGATATTACGGAGGCGGTTATTCTTGGAGAAAAGATCAGCATTCTGTCATCATCTCCCGATGCAAAGGTGGCCTACAGTGAAAAGGTTCCGTTCTCTTACCCGAGGAACAGTGAAGATCCGGATTTTGTTCAGTTTACGGCTTCGTTACATAAAAAACTAAACAGTGCGATATGGATCCATGATGAAAAAAGGTCACGTAGTTTTTCGCTGTATGAAGAGACGGCATAAGGAGGATATATGAAGAAAAAGAAATGTTTTGATGCTTTGATCACGAGTGGGATCATAACATGGTTGCTGTTCCTGTTTTTATGGTGGTTTCTGGCCCTGTTTCAGGAGGATATCCTTTTACCTGGACCGTTGAAAACGGCGATCGGCTCGTGGGAGATCATCA
>JAFZNL010000055.1 GCA_017550925.1 Lachnospiraceae bacterium
CCGGTGTCCATACAGGTTGCTGCCTTAGCCGGAATAGGCTCAGATTCTGTATGGGTATGGCCTGTCCGGGGTATCGCTTTTATCTCTTCATGAGACGGATCATTTAAGCAGTATCGATGCTGTGAACCGTTATCGGTATCTGTAGCGGGCACCGTAGTCGTCCAATCACCCCAGTTATGCCCACGGGGTGCTATATAAACCGAGGCAGGATCTGTGATCTCTTTCATACAATCATGATCAGCAAACCATTTCCCGCAGCCCTCACATCGATAATAAGCAGCGTTTCCGGCCTCTTCACAGGTCGCTTTTGTCGCAGGAACCAGTGCCGGAACATGTTTGTGAACCACAGGTGAAAGGACTTCTATATCATAGTGATCACAACCCTCTCTTTGGCAATAACGTCTTTGCTCGCCATTCGTCGTCTCCGTAGGTTCTTTCACGATCACCCACTCGCCCATATCATGACCCAGCGCAGGAACGATCACATCGGACTCATAGAGCTGATGGTCATGATCCTCCGCATCAAACATGAGTTCGCACCCTTTACATTTTGCATATTGGCTATGGCCGGGCTCTGTACAGGTAGCCTCCACCGCCGTGATCAGTTCATAGGTATGTGTATGACCTGTCGCAGGGACAGGGGAGGTTTCTTTATATGTACAGCCGGCATTTTCGCAGTGTCTTTCCTCTTCTCCGGGTGTGGTATCCGTCGGAGCGGTTGTCTGCGTCCACCCGGACATACTATGGCCGGTAGCGGGGATCACAAGGTCAGACAGACTTGTTTCCTCTGTCATCGCTGCATCTTTATAGTACTTTTCACAGCCCGTACAGAAATAATACTCTCCCCAGCCTGACGTCAGGCAATTGGGCTTATCCGCATAATGATGCGCTATATCCGTCTGATGGTTGTCCGGATTCTTGGGACGTGCCAAAGATGCATCCGTTACTTCATGGAAAGCACCGGCTTCCTTAAACTTCTTACCACAGCCTTCGCGGGTACATCTGTAATAAGACGAATGTCCTTCACTGCAGCAGGTCGACTCTTCTGCTGGGATCAGTTCTGTGTTATGTCCCAGAGGTGCAATGTAGATTGCTTCTTCTTTTTGCTCTTTAGTACAATCATCTGTGATCAGTATGCCGCCTACCTTCAGCTGGTGCAGACCTTCACTGTCACTAAACCACTTTCCGTCAGAGCGTACCCAATATGCGATAGCTCCGGGAGTCTCACAATCAGCAGGGATTGCTGCATGGGCCGTGTAGGTGAACGTTTCATCAGCCAGCCAATGGGCATAAACAGTGGTGTTCACACTGAATGTATAGTCGGTTGTGATCTGGGTACCGTCAGTCTTTCCTGTAAACCAGCCCGTGAAGGTGTATCCTTCCCTTGCATTCGGCTCAGGAAGAGAAACAAGTTTCCCATCCGTACCAACGACCTGTGTCATCTTATCGGAATCGATAGTTCCGCCATAGGGATTGAAGGTGACAACCGGGGTTTCTACCGTGCTTAAAGATAATTCAACAAGCAGATCACCTTTTCCGGTCCGGTATCTGTAATTTGCTTTCTTTCCGTCGGCATTGCCATTTGTCACAGCATTGCCGGTATAAGCATCCTCTATCTGCTCCATGGACCAGGCCGTATCACTGAATTTCACCTTGGCCGGATCCAGATTATGATCCGTTCCTTTCAGCGGAATATATGATTTTTCGCCGGACACATAGTTACCTGTCACGTTACGAGACTGTCCCAGCAGCTGAGGATCGCTCAGCGATGTATTACCTGTCAGGTCCAGGCTCATCAGATGGTTGCCCCTGACATCCAGTGTTTTCAAAGCAGTATTTGCAGACAGGTCAAGGCTTTCCAAAGCATTTCCTTCTGCTTTCAGTTCCGTCAAGCCTGTCTGATTTTTCACACTTAACTCTGTAAACTGATTACCGGAGATATTCAGTTTTGTCAGGGTAAAACTGCCGCTCCCCAGGCTTGTCAGTTTTCCGTCATGTACATCCAATGCACCGATGTTTGAGCCTGCAATATCAATGCCTGCCAGGTTGTTGCATGCACCGGCATCCAGCACTTTGATGGTGGAACTTTTTGCCGTCAGATCAGTCAGAGCCGTATCCTCTGCAACTGACAAAAGCGCAAGGTTTGCATTCTGAATTGATACAGATGAGAGGTTTGTATTTCCACCAAGATCTATCTGTGCGCCGCTGACAAACTGTCCGGATGTCTTCAGTGTCACGCTTGCAAAACGGCAGCCGTAAGCATCCAGTTTTAGCAGCCGCGGAAGCGTACCAAGAGATGTCAGCGCTACGCATTCCCGGCACTCCAGCGTTGTACCCGCAGCAGTTTCGGCCATTTTGGAAGTATCGATACTGGCCAGTTTCTGACAGGAATTGACATTCAGTGAATCAACCCTCGCTGTCCCGCCGAATTCAACGCTTTCCAGCGCATTGCATTTCTGCAGATCCACATTATACGGATAATCCATCGTACCGGACATTAAGCTCTTGGGAAGGAGCACGCTCTTTACGGCCGGATTCTTTGACAGATTCACCGTCGCTCCGGCATACATCGTAACCCCTGAAAGATTCAGCTCATTGGTTGACAATTTCGTGACGTACCGGCTATTCGAAAGATCAAGTACTGCGTCCTGAGCAAGGGTAAGGCTTCCGGTGGTCAGCAGCACATCAGCGGTGTTGTTGCCTGCCGCCTCAAACTTGGCATTCTCATTCACAACTGCTCCGGATAGGTTCAGACTGGACAGTTTTTCACAAGATGAGAAATCTACACCATTACAATTACTGTAAATATACTTTCCTGACTTGATCTTTGCACCGGTCAGGTCCACTGTCGTCAGATTGGGCATATTGTCCAAAAACAGAGAGTATATCGTTGCATTCTGCGCCGTAAATGTCTTCAGGGAGCTGCAGCCTTCAAAGGATCTGTCGCTCTGAAAGGCAGGTGACCTGAAATCGACAAAGGTTGTTCCGTATGCATTCACGGTTTCCAATGCGCTGCAGTTCGGGCAATAAACTTCCAGATCAGTCGTATTACCGTTTGGCAATGTCAGATACGTCAATGTCTTGCTGCCGATGATCTTCACTTCATTCAGCTTTTTATTGGAATTAAAAGAAATCTTCGATGGCAATCTGCAGGGTACTGTCGTCGAATTATAGGTAAAGTCATTACTGTAAAATTTTTCCAGATTCGGCAGGTTACCGACAACCCCACTGATATCTGAAGTGGTATCATTGAGCTGTGTACATCCGATAAGACTCAGATCCGTTACACTTTTCGGAAGTTTTAATACGCTTGCCTTTATAATGGAAGCAGACTTTTCCAGGGTAAAAGATCTCAGCCGGATATTGCCTGTCAGGTCCAGGGATGTAAAATTGTGCGGATCAGATGATGACCAGATATCATACATATCGCTTTCCGCCACGTTGTTTCCGTTCGGCCGGAAAGTGAGGTCTTCCAGGTTTGTCAGATATTTCAACACATTCAGTGGATAACGGCCATACTTATCCCCGCAGTAATCCAGCGTCAGGTTTTTCACCTTCAGCGCATCTGCTTCATACAGAACATATACGGTCTTTCCGCCCTCTGTCATTGTATGGCTGATGATGTGCTGTGCCAGAAGGTTTTCCAGCGCCGCCTCATCATACCCGCCGGTTGTTCCCGCAGAAACCTTCAGTTTGATCCACTTTTTGCCGTCAGTCTCCCCTACGTCAGAACCGGTCCAGGGATCGGTATTCGTTACTTCAAAGGCAGGCCCATAGAAAACGTAATAGGGATCTGAGTATACATCTGTCGAAGTTTCCTGCCGGAGTTCAAAACTTCTGTTCGACGAATCATAGAGCGTTACCTTATATCCGCTGCCCACTTTGTATTTCCTTGCAGCAGTCAAAAATACCGCCAGACGGTATTGTATGCCGGTTTCAAATGCTTCATCCTCGGTCATGGACCGCCACTTCAGGGTCGTGTCATCGGGATAATATCTCTCAAATCTTGCTTCGGCATTATCAATATGTGTGTAAGATGCCTCATCCTTGGGCGTCACCTTAACCGCAGGATTGGTTTGTCCGCCGTAGGCGGAGTCAAACAAGACGTTCACGCTTCCCGTATAGGCATTGGAATTTGAACCAAGAACAGTCGGGGATTTTACGCTAAAAACAGGAGATGTAAAGGTAGGGGCTTCGGAAGAACCAAGGATTGTTCCCGTTCCGTAATTACCGAAATTGACAGTACTGTACGTAAAAGCGCCCGGAATCTTGATCGCACCTTTTCCTGAACCATAACCTGCATTACCCGGCACCATCGTAATGTCAAACAGATAATACTTGCCGGCTTTGAACCTATCATCCTCACCATTCAACAATTTCGGATTATTTCCATTGGCATCAGAGCACTCGTACCAGTGCAGATTGGAAGCGGAAAATGCTGTGTTTTTCTTTTTCAACCCATCATTCTTAACCGTCGTAACAATAGTCTTTTTCTGCGCCGCTGTTAAGTTGCTGCTGCTGATCCACTCCACAAACGCAGCCTCCGCGGCCTTGGAATCTTTATGGATGCATGCATTTGCATCGGTATGCGTATCGGATCCTGCCGAAATGCTAAGTCCCATAGCAGAAACGTCCGGGATCTCATCTCCGTCATAAATATCATCAAACCGATAGATTGAAGTGGCATCCAAAGTGCCGCCAATCTCCATTGACAGATCAGTCAGTGATGTGCCGGTTACCGTCACCTTTGCCTGCACAGGTTTGCTCATAAACCCAAGCACGAGCATTGCCGTCATCAGCAGTCCCGTAATCAAATACCGTTTCCTACTTTGTCCCTTCATCTTTTTCCCGCCTTTCTTTTTCCCAAATGTATGTACTGAAGTCTTTTCATCAATATGAATCGCAATGACACATATTACAACATATCACATCAACGACCATTGTAACAAACAACGGAGCAGTGTGCAAGGGTGCACAGCGCTCCGTCTATGGTTATTTCATTTCATCATTCTTCAGTTTCCGGTAAGCGATCACAGCTCATTCAGCGAGAAATGCACCTGTCCCTGATCGTCGATCTCCATCATGATAAAGGTCTGTTTTCTCGAATCCTGCCGGGGCAGGGAAAGGCTGCCGGGATTGATCAGATACAGGCCGCTGTCCTCTTGGATCAGCGGTTTATGGGTATGGCCGAAGATCACGATATTCGCACCGCGTTTCTGGGCCTCTTCGATCAGGATGTCATACATCACGCTGACACTGTATTTATGCCCGTGGGTCAGGAAGATCTTATGATCTCCGATGATCAGTTCCCTGTCCCTGACAAACTCTTTGCCAAAGTCGCAATTTCCGGTCACCCAGGCAACTTCACAGCCGGCCATTTTTTCGATCTTTTCCGGCTCACATTCCATATCCCCCGTATGGATCAGAAGGTCAGGCGTTTCCATTCTGCTTAACAGTTTTTTCAGATCATCGTTGCGTCCGTGGGTATCGCCCAGGATCAGAATCCTTTTTGCATCTTCCATGTTTACCCTCTTAATCTTTTGGCTATTTACCAACTCGTGGTTGATATTTATAAATTTCCGAAGCGTTTCCACTCCGGTCTTTTAATGGCATTAGCCTGATGCCTCTACCTGATATAACTCAGGCTACATAAATATGAATATCGAATATGGCCTTTGTTCG